>WFMO01000001.1 GCA_015489055.1 Helicobacteraceae bacterium
CGCTCACTGCGTGACCGGATAACGGGGGCGCGGGTTGAACACCCGCTAGTCATCTGTCGCACAGCGCCAGATAACAAGCGGGAGGAGTCGACAACCTCGTCTGAAAATTAAAATTGTCACCCGAGGTCGCAACTCACCCGCGCCCCCGTTAGCATACAGAAAGGAATATATTTGAACTATAAAATTAATGAAAAATCTATAACAATTTCATTTATATTAATAAGTATGGTTGTCGCAATAATGCTTGCACCAATGAATAAATTTTTTTTAGATAATTTTTTATATTATTGGTTACCTCAAGCCGTCGTTTTTGTTTTATTATACATATTGAAAATACGTTTAGCAGTAATTGCAGGAGCTGCTATTGCATTAACTGTTTCCTTAATTGGATACTCAATGTTCAAAGATTCAATGGCTTGGATAGGTTATATATTTATCATCCCAACTGGTTTTTTGGCTGCAATGAGTTATGGATTAAGTATAAAATCAGAGCTATCAATTTCATACGATAATGTTATTCTTAATTCAATATTTTTTACAATAGTTGGCATAGGAATAGTCCAATTTATATTATGTTCTACAGTTATGTATTGTGGCTAGTAAGATATATGCTAACAAATCGTAGCAACAAAAATATGTTACCCTCGCCGATTTTAAGCTTTGTTTAGCAAAGAAATTTAGCTGCCATTGTAAAATTTAAAAAGTACAAAAACAGGTAACATATTTTTGTACTCAACCGTTATGCGAAAAAGAAACATATTGACTAAATGAATAAATTTGAATATAATTGGAAATATAAATATTCAAAAAAAGGATTATTCATGAAAACAGTTACAATGAGAGTTGATGACTCTATTTACGATATGATAAAACTTGCAGCAGAAGGTCAAAAAAGAAATTTATCAAATTTCATAGAGTTTGCAACAATGCAATACCTAACTTCATCACAGTTTGTAGAAAAAGATGAAATGAATGAGATATTAGAAGATAAAGAACTTGTACAAAACCTTATGAATGGATTAGAAGATTTCAAAAAAGGTGACTATACAATTGTCTAAATACCAAATTGCTGAAACTAAAACTTTTGAAAAAGTTAAAAAAAAGATAGACAAGAAACTTTATTCAAAAATTGAAAACTTTGTTTATTCTCAGTTGAGAGAAAATCCATTTTATGGTTCAAATATAAAAAAACTAAAAGATAATTTAGAAGGTTACTATAGATATAGAATTGGAAACTATAGGCTTTTTTATCTTATTGAAGGTGATAAACTTATTGTAGCTGTTGTTGATTTTAAACATAGGTAGCAAACATATGACTAAACACATAACAAAACAGAGTATCCAATAAAATCTCTAGCGGAAATTTATCGGCTATCTTCGACCGTTGTATCTAAGTTTTTAAAATTTCCTAAAGTTTAAATATGCCTTATTTATTAAAAAATAGATTTGGTAAATTTACATTTCAGAGGTCTCTAAATGAAGAGATTATTTTTAGGTATATTAAGTGTTATAGTGGTATTAAGTCTCAATGGTTTTAGCGATGGTAAAGCAAAAGAATCACCTGTTAAAATTTGCGTTGAACAAGCACATAATAAAGCTTGGGATTATTATTCTACGAAGATCATTATTACTTCTGTCTCAGATAAAATAAATATTGAAAATGTTATTGTAAACAAAGGTAACTGTAAATATAGTAATGAAGATATAGCCTATGTTAACGGTCAAATGAAAGCTGTTAAATTATTGCCAAAAGAGCTAAGCTATGGAAAACAACTTGAAATACGACTAAAAAAATGTGAAGTACTAAAAATTGATGTTAAAACAAATCAAGGCGATTGGTCTATGGAGTATTAACATGAGTTTAAAATATAATAACATTGAAGCTTTAAGACTATCAATAAAAAATGGTTGTGAAGAAGAAAAGCCAAATCGACAATTAAAACATCAATTTGATGATTGTGTTGTAAGCACATATAATACAGGTTCAGTTGTCATCCAAGATAACAGTAAAGAAAAGGCAATACAAAAACAGATTGAGGATTTAGTAAAGTCTATTAATAATTTAGACATTACTACTTGCAACAAAAAATAAACTTATGCGAAACTCTCTTGAGTTTTGCTATAATAAGACAAATACTCCCTAAAAGGATAAATTATGCAACTCCAACCAAACTATATAGTTGATAATCACAATCACAAAATAGCAGTTCAATTAGACATTAAAACTTATGAAAAAATCACAGATGCACTAGAAGATTATGCACTTTTTAAATTTATGGATGAAAATAAAGATGATGAGAAAGTATCTTTAAAAGATGCAAGAGCATTATATGCGTCACTCAAAGAAGACTCTTAAAAAGTATGAAAGTTGAATATAGAAAAAAGTTTTTAAAGGAGCTTGCAAAGCTACCAGCAGACTATGCAAAAACAATTGAAAAGTTTATTTTTGATGACTTACCAAACTATTCAAGTTTAAGTGATATTGGAAAAGTTGAAAAGATGACTGGTTACAAAAATTATTTCAAAATAAGATTCGGTAATTATAGAGTTGGGATCAAAAAAGAGAATGATTGTATAATTATTGAAACTGTAAAACACAGAAGAGAGATTTACAAGTACTTTCCATAAGTTAAAACTATTACAGCAGTTCAGATACAACAAAACATAGGAACGCAATAAAAAATTTATGGTTCTATTCGACCGTTATCCGCTCACTGCGTGACCAGATAACGGAGGTACGGGTTGTACTTACAGAAATATATAAGCTGGTACAGCAAGATATTTTATTTGTAGCTGTAGTTCATGGTAAAAGGCTTCTTAAAAATCATCAGTAAAGCATAACAAAACGAAGTAGCCGATAAATGCCAAAATAGAGAAACTAGACTACAAGCATACTAATATTTATAGATCATAGGCAATCGAAGATGCCTTGTTTTTATAAAGCTCAAACGGTTCATCATCTTCTTGTGTTTGCGTTGCTTGAAGCAATTTATCTATCTCTTGCGTATGCTCTTGCAGCAGTTCATCAAATCTGCTATTTGCAATTGGCTTATCATTTTCAAATTTATCTAACAAAACTGATGACTGTCCATTTAAAATAAGATAATTAAACTCACCATAATCAAGCATCATAATACTTGTTGTTTTATCTATCTGTTTTGTAAAACGTACATTAACAGTATCTTTCATGTTGCCTTGATCCTTGAAAAACCATCTTTTTTTCAAAGCAGTCGGCTGTGACTTTTGTGTGTTTGTCCCTTTGTTGATTTTCCTTTTGGTAAAAAATAAAAAAGCAGCAGCTATGAACAAAAGTGCAACAACGATATAATAGCTAGTCGGTATATCTAAGCCTTGCTGTGTTTTAAGCGCAAAAGAAGTGTGATTATGTGTTAATATATTTGTTTTATCAGCTATAACTACCTTTGGAACAAATCTCAATCTTAAGCCATACTTATCAGTAGTTTTGTCAATTTGCAAATTAGTATTTGAGCTTGTAAAGGCAACAATCTGTACATAATTATCCAGCGGAGTAATTGTTACTTTTGAAATTAGCGGAGAATTGATGTGTTTTACTGCCGGTGCATCTACACTCAAACCATATAGCTGTAAAATAATTTTTGACGGCTTTTTAATCTCTTTAATAATACCTTGATATGGAGTATCAAATGTAAACATTATATCAACTCTTTTAGTTCTATTGTAAACATTGTAGCTCAGTATATCTGACGCCATTAATACAACAGACATTAACAGCAATAACACAATTTTTTTCACAATCTTTCCTTAGACAGATAATATAAAACCGCACTTGAATTTAAAACTTCATTAATCCTAATAGCTAGATTTTTTTCATATACCATCACCTCGCCTTTTCCTAAAATACGTCCGTTAACATAAGACTCCACACTCTCTCCGGCAGGTTTTTTCAGATCAATAACCGAACCTTTTTCAAGTTTCAAAATCTCATCAACACTCAATTCCGTCTCACCCAAGTCGGCTTCAAATATAACTTCCATATCCAGCAAACCTTCATAGTTCATCCATGCAAGCTCTTTGCTATCATCAAAGCTATTTTTGTGATTCTGCTCTTCTTCACTCATAGATATCCTTTGCGCAAATTACCATATATCCGCAATCAGCCCTTAAAGTTACACCATTGCTGCCCTCGTAAGACATTAAACCGTATTTTTTAAAACGTGGTACACTTATAAAACGCTCAACACCCTGCTCACTTTGCATAAGAACTTTTGCGCTCCCTACAATCATATTAGTAACCTCCAGCAACATATTGGTTAATTCTTCTTTTGAACTATCTGCTTCATCTAAAAATATCATATTTATATTTTGCAGCATTGATTGTGTGATACCAATGCTGATTTGCGCTTTACTATTGGTATCTAATATATCTATATCTGCTATAAAAAGTGGTTGCAGACACTGACCTTTGTCCTGAGTACAAGTCTTTGCCAGTTGATGTTCACAAAAACTTATTGCCGCCTTTATGATGGTTTCTATCATTCATTGTTCCGTTAATTTTTAATGATTATACGTTATATTAACCTAAAAATAATTTAAATACGCTTCATAAGCAAGACTCTGATATAATTTGGTTATGAATTATCAGGCTTTTAAGATATATAAAAGGATATAGATATATATGATAAAAATATATGGTGCGCGCGAAAATAATTTAAAAAATATTTCACTAGAAATTCCAAAAAATAAACTTGTTGTTTGTACCGGTCTTAGTGGAAGCGGCAAATCAACATTAGCCTTTGATACTCTGTATGCCGAAGGACAAAGAAGATATATAGAGTCCTTGTCATCTTACGCTAGACAATTCTTAGACCGCATAGGTAAACCGGATGTAGATAAAATCGACGGTCTAACCCCAGCTATTGCAATAGATCAAAAAACAACATCTAAAAATCCGCGCTCCACAGTTGGAACAATAACTGAAATTTATGATTATCTACGTTTATTGTTTGCTAGAATAGGGGTACAGTATTGTCATAAATGCGGTAAAAAAATATCTCAAATGAGTGCTGAAGATATAATAAATCAGGTATTAAAACTACCTACTGATGCTAAAATCATTATACTAGCACCTATTATTAAAGAAAAAAAAGGTTCGTTTACGGATATTTTGGAATCACTTGTTCAAAACGGTTATGTCAGAGCCATGATAGATGGGGTTATGACGCGGCTTGATGAAGAAATAGAATTAAGCAAAACCAAAAAACACACTATTAAAGTAGTTATCGACCGTCTTATCATCAACCCTCAAAACAAAGACCGTATAGCACAAGATGTTGAACGAGCGCTCAAGCAAAGTTACGGAGAGATGGAAATTGATATTTTAAACCATGCGGAAGTAGGTCTGCAAGAATCGCATATTCATTATAGTGAACACAATGCCTGCTTTGACTGTAAAATCAGTTTTGATAAATTAGAGCCGCTCTCTTTTTCGTTTAATTCTCCTAAAGGAGCCTGTCCTGAATGTGACGGACTGGGCGTGAGATATTCTCTTGATTACAACAAGATAATAAATGCAGATTTATCAATCGATAAAGGAGCAGTAAAAATACTCTACGGTTTTAATAAAAGTTACTATTTTAATTTTTTAAAAGGTTTTTGCAAAAGTGCAGATATTGACATAGATACACCGTTTGCCGACTTGCCCCAGCACCATAAAAATGCGATACTCCACGGCAGCGTTGATGAAATACAATTTACATGGAAACGCCACTCCATTAAACGCATATGGCCCGGAGTCGTCAAAATAGCATACGATATGTTTAAAGATGAAAAAGATTTGACAGATTATATGAGTGAAAAAATATGCGATGTTTGTGGTGGGCACCGTTTAAAACAGGAAAGTCTTGCGGTCAAAGTTGCAGGACACAACATAGCCTCGATACTAGATATGCCTATGCATAAAAGCTATAAGCTTTTTGCGGATGAAGAAAATTTTTCACATTTAAACGATCAACAGACTATGATAGCAACACCGATTTTAAACGAGATACGCGAGCGATTATATTTTTTATATGATGTAGGTCTCGGCTACATAACGCTAGGCAGAGATGCTAGAACCATCAGCGGCGGTGAAGCACAGCGTATCAGAATAGCGTCTCAAATAGGAAGTGGACTTACCGGGGTTATGTATGTACTTGATGAACCTAGTATCGGCCTACATGAAAGGGATACATTAAAACTAATCAGGACACTAAGAAGCCTTCAAAGCAAAGGCAATAGCGTTATTGTAGTAGAGCATGATAAAGAAACCATTCAAAATGCTGATTTTATCATAGATATAGGACCAGGTGCTGGAAAATTTGGAGGAGAGGTTGTATTTGCCGGTACATTTGAAGAGCTAAAAAAGGCAAATACACTAACGGCTGATTATATTACCGGACGTAAAAAAATAGAATACTTTCATAGGCGTACTCAAAAACAGTTTATTCAAATTAAAAATGTTACGCTCAATAATATCAAAAATCTTGATGTAACCATACCTCTGCAAAACTTTACATGTATAACCGGAGTAAGTGGCAGCGGAAAGAGTTCATTGATACTTCAAGCACTCCTTCCAACAGCACGCCAAATACTAAACCACGCAAAAAAGATAAAAAAAGTCGCCGGCATAGTGATAGAGGGATTAGAATATGTTGATAAGGTAATATATCTTGATCAAAGCCCTATAGGACGAACTCCAAGAAGCAATCCGGCTACTTATACCGGTGTTATGGATGAAATAAGAAATCTTTTTGCCAAGACAAAAGAAGCCAACATCAGAGGTTATACTACTTCAAGATTTAGTTTTAATGTAAAAGGCGGTAGATGTGAAAAGTGCCAAGGCGAAGGACAAATAAAGATAGAGATGCATTTTCTGCCAGACATCATGGTCAAATGTGATTCTTGCAGCGGTACAAGATACAATGCGCAAACACTGGAAGTTTTATACAAAGGTAAAAATATTTCCGATGTGCTTAGTATGAGTGTCTCAGAAGCATTAGATTTTTTTAGTCAAATACCAAAAATAAAAGCTAAAATGCAAACATTACATGACGTGGGACTAGGATATATAACGCTGGGTCAAAATGCCACAACGCTCTCAGGAGGGGAAGCGCAGCGTATAAAACTTAGCAAAGAATTAAGTCGTAAAGATACGGGTCAAACTCTGTATATTTTAGATGAACCTACAACGGGACTTCATTTTGATGATGTAAACCGTCTAACCAAAGTCCTGCACAATTTCGTAGAACTAGGCAACAGTGTGCTTGTTATAGAGCATAATCTGGATATGATTAAAAATGCTGATTACATCATAGATATGGGACCTGAAGGCGGTGATGGCGGAGGTCAGATTGTAGCAACGGGCTCACCTGAAAAGTTGGCTAAAGAACACAAAAAAACAAAAAGCTATACCGGGGAATATCTAGCTAAAGAGCTAGATATATGAAGAAATCACTAGAGAAATTTAACCGCTTAGTCCAAGCGCTTGAAGAGCTTCCCTCAATAGGCAAAAAATCTGCACTAAGAATAGCATATTTTATGGTAATGCGGGATAATTTTTCTGCTATAAAAATAGCACATGCCATCGAAGATGCCGTTGGCAGCTTGAAAAAATGCACCTCTTGTGGAGGCATGAGTGAAGATGAACTGTGTGCAATATGCAGCGACCAGACAAGAGATGCGACTACACTTTGTATAGTTCAAGATGCTAAAGACATTTTAACTTTTGAAGAAAATGCTCTTTTTTCCGGCACATATTTTGTATTAGACACGCTTGAAGCACTTGATATTGAAAAACTACAAGTCAAAATATCTGCAGGAGTGCAAGAGATTATCTTTGCTTTTACACCATCTATTGCCAATGATTCTATCATCTTATATATAGAAGATAAGTTTTCACAGTACAATATTACATTTACAAAAATTGCTCAAGGCGTGCCTACCGGTGTCAGTTTAGAAAATATAGATATTTTATCACTTAGCAAAGCTATCAAAAACAGAGTAAAGGTCTGATTGGTTTTTAAGCCAATTTTGACTATATTTATATGATAAGTATCTATCCATAAATAAAGCCAAACAACAGGGGTTTAAAACGACATCCAATACAAGGCAAAACAAGCAGGAGATACTGGTAGCTTCAAGAGTTTTTAACGCAGTAATAGGTATTATTTTAAACCTTCTTACGGGCGAAAAGAAAAGATACATAAAAAATATAACGGATAAACATGACAGTAAACATACAGCTTAAACAAATGATTGACAACTCATACCAGATTTCAATAGATAAACTAAAATCACAGAAGTTTAACTCAAAAGTTGCCATCATCACAAATCCCAAAGTAGCGGGCTTGCACCTTAGCTACCTTTTAAAATACATCAGCGCCAAAGAACTCTACATCATCACAATCGCAGATGGGGAAGAGTTTAAAAAACAAGAAACTGTTGATATGATAATGCAAAATCTGTTTAACCATAAATTTAACCGAAGCTCAATACTAATTGCTTTTGGCGGAGGTGTTGTCGGTGATATAA
>WFMO01000002.1 GCA_015489055.1 Helicobacteraceae bacterium
GTCCAAACTGGGAAGATGACCTAGCGGGTGCGCATGTAACGGGTGCTCAAGATCAAAACATCAAAAAGATTGAAGAAGATATACGACTTGAATATGAAGAAGCTTTCATGATGTATCTTCCGCGCATATGTGAGCATTGTTTAAATCCTTCATGTGTCGCATCTTGTCCTTCAGGAGCTATGTATAAAAGAGACGAAGATGGCATTGTTTTAGTAGATCAAGATGCTTGTCGTGGGTGGCGTTTTTGTATATCTTCATGTCCTTATAAAAAAGTATATTTTAATTGGACAACAAATAAAGCAGAAAAATGTACTTTATGCTTTCCTAGAATCGAGGCTGGTCTTCCAACTGTATGCTCTGAGTCTTGTGTCGGTAAGATCCGATATATCGGCATACTTTTATATGATGCTGATAGAGTTGAAGAGGTTGCATCAGTTGTTGATGAGAAAGAGTTGTATCCAGGACAGCTTAGTTTGTTTTTAGATCCAAATGATCCTAAAGTTATTGAACAAGCGAGAAAAGATGGTATTTCTGATGACTGGATTGAGGGTGCTCAAAAATCACCTGTGTATAAATTGGCAATTGAGCAGGGTATAGCCCTTCCTCTTCATCCTGAATATAGAACCTTGCCTATGATTTGGTATGTGCCGCCTCTTAGTCCTGTTATGAAAATGTTTGAGGGTAAAGATACGATAGCTGATCCTATGGAAGTTTTTCCAGCGATTGATGAGATGCGAATACCTATGAAGTATCTTGCAAATCTTATGACGGCCGGAGATGAAAGTGTCATCAGAAAAGTGCTTAAGAAAATGGTTCTTATGCGTCAATATATGAGAACAAAAGAGCTTGGTAAAGAATTTGATGAAAAACTTCTTAAAGAAGTTGATATAGATAGTAAAACTATAGAAGAGATGTATAGATTGCTAGCTATTGCAAAATATGATGATCGGTTTGTTATTCCGACAGCACATAGAGAGCAATATGAAGATTTGTATAAACATCAAGGTGATGCCGGTTTTGAATATATGGAAGCTTGTGATTCTTGTTTTCCAAACCTTTCAAAAAATTAAGGTTTAATTATGAATGATAAAGAGCTATTTAAGCTTATATCTTTATTGCTTCAATACCCAGATGAAGATATATGTCAAATTGATATAAGTGATGAGATTGTAGATGTTAAAGATAAGCAAATTGGAAAGAATTTATTAAAGTTTGAAGAATATTTTAAAAATACGAGTCAAGCGCAACTACAAGAGCAGTATGTTGAAACATTTGATTTTAATGACGAAACAAATCTGTTTTTAACATACTCTAAATTAAAAGATGAAAAAGAACGAGGACAGGTTTTAGTTGAACTTAAAAGTATGTATGCAAAAGAGGGTCTATATCTAGATAATGAAGAATTGCCTGATTACTTGCCTTTATTTTTGGAGTTTATTTCGGTGGCTAATGATGAAGCAGCTTTGGATTTGTTTCATCGCTTTAAAGGTATGATCGAGCATATGCATAAAAAACTTCTTGAAGATAAAAGTCCTTATGCTTACCTAATGAAAGCTCTTTTGTTAGAGATAGATCATTTTATTTCGAAAGGAAATTAATTATGGATTATTCAGGTCAATTTGCATGGGTAATATTCCCATATATGATGATAGTGTTAACGATAGTTGGTCATATATATAGATACAATACTGATCAGATGGGGTGGACGACGAAATCAAGCGAACTCTTAGAAAAGAAAGATTTAAGATTGGGAAGCATGTTGTTTCATTATGGATTTTTGTTTGTAATTGGTGGTCATATTATAGGACTTTTTATACCAAGAAGCATGGTGACAGCTGCTGGAATTAGTAATGAGCTATACCATGAAATTGCGATATCAACAGGTGCAATAGCAGGTATCGTAACATTAATAGGTCTGTGGATTTTAACTAAACGTAGATTTACCAATAAAAGAATTATTGCAACTAGTAGTTTTACTGATAAGCTTATCTTAATCCTTTTGTTGGCTGAAGTATTGTTGGGTATTTATAATACATTGTTTCACAATTTGATTTTTGGAGACTATTATTACAGAGAAACAATATCTCCATGGTTTAGAGGATTATTCGTGTTTGCACCTAATGCCAAATTAATGGCTGATGTACCGTTTGCATTTAAATTACACATCTTGTTGGCTTTTGTCATTTTTGGATTATGGCCTTTTACAAGACTGGTTCATGTATGGAGTTTTCCAATAGCTTATATGAAAAGAACAAGAATGATCTACAGAAGAAGATGTGGAAATATTACTGAAAAATAAAGGAGTTATAATGAGTAAAATGGATTTAATAAATAAGTATAATTTAAAAGGTCGTCCTGCAATGGGGCTTATCATGGCAACATTTGGATTTTTTATCGGATTTGCCGCAGTATCATTATATGGTCCTGTTGCTGCAAAACTTAAAGAGATACTGGGAATATCTGGTCTATTCGTCGGCTTACTTGTAGCTGCGCCAAATCTCTCAGGTTCTCTGCTTCGTATTCCTTTTGCCGCTTGGGTAGATAAAGTAGGTGGAA
>WFMO01000003.1 GCA_015489055.1 Helicobacteraceae bacterium
ATAAAAGAGCTTCAAAAGGCTCTTTTAGAGCACCCCTATATAGACGTTATAACTCTAACTGCAAACGGTGAACCGACCTTGTATCCGTATCTTGATAAATTAATCGACAAAATAAAAGCCATAAACAAATCATACCAGATACTAATTTTAACCAATAGTGCCGCTTTAACAAACCCTCATATCTTTAACACGCTGCTAAAGCTAGACAAGGTCAAACTCTCACTCGATGCAATAAGTCCTGAGATATTTGCCAAGATAGATAGACCACACAAAAGCATAGATATAAAAAACCTTACATGTAAAGTTAAAGAATTTGCAGATATGCACACAAAAGAGCTCTATATTGAGATACTCTTTGTTCATGGATTAAACGATACGGATAAAGAGATCAAACTATTAAATAATTTTTTAAAAACTTTATATAGCGTCACTCGTATCGATATCGGAACAATTGACAGACCGCCTGCTTACCCCGTGCAAGGCGTTAGTTACACAGACTTAGTGAGTATATCACATAAGTTCGATTCTTCTTTGCCTATACATATCGCCTCTAGGGCGCATGCTGAGTCTAACATAACTAGCTATACCGATAAAGAGATTATAAACACACTTGACAAGCGTCCTCTTACATTCAAAGATATAGAACTGTTGTTTGATGAAGAGTCAAAAACAAGACTACAAAACCTCATTAAATCAAAAAAAATATCAATAAAACTAAATGGAAATCTAAAATTTTTAATTCCAACACAAAATTTACAAAGAAAACGCCGTAAATCTTGACAATCTAGCCTCTTTTACCTATAATTTCAGCTCAATTATATTCCGGATTAGCTCAGCGGTAGAGTAGGTGACTGTTAATCACTTGGTCGCTGGTTCGAATCCAGCATCCGGAGCCATCATTTCAATAAATTGCGATATTTCAAGACTTTTTATAAATACTTTAAATTTCAAATATACACTTACAATTCTATCTAAACCCGTACAAAAAAATTGAGATATTCTAGCATCCATTATGCAACATTGCCTTTTTAATTAGATTTTGACAATCTCAAAAAATGCTAAATGCACTATAACTGTAAAAAAAGAAGATGAGTGTGCGATGCAAACTAAATTTCAACCAATGTTACTTTTAACTGTAAACAACTCCATAGATCATAAAAAGAAACATTTTACTGTTGAGAATTTATGTCAACTTTTTTAATAAGGAGCAAAATTTTTATAGTATAGAAAAATATGCGCTCGATACTATAAAAACAGAAGCATCGCCTGAAGAATTATCTTGATTTAGTAAAGATTTTTAAATCCATTAGGTACAAAAGAGATATCGGCGAGTACTTTTTTCTTCTGTAAATCGTTGAACTATATTAATATATTTCTACAAAAAATAACCTAAAAATTTCCAAGTTATAAAAATTAATTATCAAAAATATTTTGTCAGAAGATGAAAATATATAAAATTATGTTATGATTTTTACTCTACTTTGGATGGGTCACAATTTGTCAAAAATAACACACAACAGCAAATTGACTTGGATTTAGGTGCAAAAGCTGAATTATTTAGAAGACTTAAATCATCCATATCCAAGTAAAACAAAAATTTTTGGAGATCATAATTGTCTAATTACATTGAAGGAATATTAACACTCTGGTATCTTCTAACAACAAGTTCAATGGTCTTTCTCCTTTGGGATTTTTATACAAATACACCAGCTGGTCGGGTGATGAAACTGGCATGGGTTTTAGTTATACTCTACACTGGTCCTATTGGCTTATTTATTTACCTCTTATCTTGCAGACAACCATTACCTAATATGCATGATGCTTTTATTGCAATACACTGGAAACAAGCGATAGGCTCTTTGTTGCACTGTGTTGCAGGTGATGCAACAGGTATTATACTATCAGCTATTATTGTTTATCATTTTGGGTTACCAAATGGAATTGACCTGTTAATTGAATATACTTCTGCATTTATAGTTGGATGGTTAATTTTCCAGGCACTTTTTATGCGTTCAATGTTTGGAGGTAGTTACTGGCGAGCTGTTGGTAAAACATTCTTTGCCGAAACTATCTCCATGAATATGGTAATGGTGGGTATGATACCGACTATGGTTGTCTTGATGCATGCTTTACCAGATGCTAATAATCCTTATCACCTCTTGTTTTGGGGTGTAATGTCTGTTGCTACGATAGCTGGTATGATTACGGCTTATCCGATCAATTCATGGATGGTAGCTAAAGGTTTAAAACATGGAATGA
>WFMO01000004.1 GCA_015489055.1 Helicobacteraceae bacterium
GGCAAACCCTATAGAGCTTCCACAGCATATGTTTATGGCAATTTCTATGTTTTTAGCTCAAAACGAAAAAGACAAGCATGAATGGGCGATAAAATTTTACAATATGGTATCAAAATTTGAAGTGATGCTAGCAACTCCGACACTCTCAAATGCAAGAACAACAAGGCATCAACTAAGTTCTTGCTATATTGGTTCGACTCCTGACAATATAGAGGGTATTTTTGATGCTTATAAAGAGATGGCAATGCTCTCTAAATTTGGCGGTGGAATAGGTTGGGACTGGACTCAGGTGCGCTCAATCGGCTCAAGCATAGACGGACATAAAAATGCTGCAGGTGGAACAATCCCATTTTTAAAAATAACAAATGACATAGCTATCGCAGTTGACCAACTAGGAACTAGAAAGGGTGCTATTGCCGTATATCTTGAACCGTGGCATATAGACATCAATGATTTTTTAGATCTTAAGAAAAACTCAGGCGAGGAACGAAGGCGAGCACATGACCTTTTTCCTGCCCTTTGGATAAATGATCTTTTTATGAAGAGAGTTGAAGAAGATGGTATATGGACTCTTTTTGATCCTTATGACTGTAAAGAACTTGCAAATTTATATGGAGATGAGTTTGAACGCAAATATATAGAATTAGAGCAAAACGGCGATATTATTCAAGAAAAAATTAAAGCAAAAAATCTATGGAAAAAAATCTTACTAAGCTATTTTGAATCCGGTTCTCCATTTTTATGCTTTAAAGATAATGCCAATCGTGCAAACCCAAATAATCATTATGGGATTATACGAAGCTCAAACCTTTGCACAGAAATCTTTCAAAATACACAGCCAAACCATTATCTTATCAAAATTATATTTAATGACGGCAACATTGCAACATTTGAAGAAGATGAGATTGTAACAGTTGACGGGGGAATACAAAAACCTGCCAATAAAATAACCTCTCTTGACTCTATAGCAGGGGAACAAATCTATATCGTTGAAAAAGAGAAGGTTGACGGCGCTACAGCAGTATGTAACCTAGCTTCCGTCAACCTCTCCAAAGTAAACACGACAGCGAAAATAGAAGCAGTCGTACCCACAGCCATACGCGCGCTTGATAACGTGATAGATTTAAACTTTTATCCATTGGAAAAAGTAAAGCGAACCAATATGAAAAGCAGATCGATCGGTCTTGGCGTAATGGGTGAAGCACAAATGCTGGCACAGTATGGTATCAAATGGGGTACTCAAGAGCATTTTGATAAAATTGATGAGATTATGGAAGCTGTCAGTTACAATGCTATATCATCTTCATCAGATTTAGCAGTAGAAAAAGGCAGATATCCTGAGTTTAAAGGTTCAAAATGGAGCCAGGGGATTATGCCTTGTGATCATGTAAGCGCAGAGGTAGCAAACCTAGTTGACAGAGGAGGACTGTTTGCGTCAGGCTATGACTGGGATATGCTTCGTAAAAAGGTAAGAGAGCAGGGGATGAGAAATGGCTATCTAATGGCAATAGCACCTACTAGTTCTATCTCTATTTTAACAGGTACTACTCAGGCAATCGAGCCTGTATTTAAGCGCAAGTGGTTTGAAGAGAATTTAAGTGGCTTAATTCCGGTAGTTGTACCCGAATTGTCGCCTAAGACATGGGAATATTATACACCTGCGTATGAGCTAGATCAAAAACTTCTTATTAAAGCTGCGGCAATACGTCAAAAATGGATAGACCAGGGTCAAAGCCTAAACATTTTTATAACACTGGATAAAGCAAGCGGTAAGTATCTAAACGACATATATATGTTAGCTTGGAAGCTTGGCATCAAATCAACATATTACCTTCGTTCACAATCGCCTGAGAGCACAAATGATATAGAAGACAGATCAATGGAGTGTGTAGGTTGCCAATAAGCAGACAAAATGTCTGCGCGCATAAAAGTGAGTAAAAGTAGCTAATTAATTATATTTTCTTTAAAAACTCAGTTTTCAGATATATCTTTGTACCGTTTACCCGACCTTCTACATGTCCATCAACATCAGGGGCAAGGGTAATATTTTTTACAACAGTACCTCGTTTTGCCGTAAAGCCTGCCCCTTTTACCTCTAAATCTTTTATTATACTAACACTATCGCCAGCATTTAGAATATTTCCGTTGGCATCTTTAGTCACTTCTAAGAACTTAGGTTCATCATCCGCCCAAGCCTTTACATCATCTTCAAGATAGAGCATATCAAGCTGATCTTGCCAGCCTAATTTTTTAAGAAGTCTAACAACGGTAACTTGAACCGCCGGAACCTCACTCCACATGCTCTCATGAAGACAGTTCCAATAATTCTCATCTAAAGATTTATTTTGCATCTGCTCTTTACATGTAGAGCAGATGTAGATGGCTTTATCTGGAGTTTCATCTGAAGGATAAACTTCATATACAGATAAATCTTCCGTACTTGAACAAAGTTCACATCTGTTGTTGCTGCGATTTATTAACTCTTGTGTGATATTCACTATAAACTCCATAATAAAATATTTTGAAATTATAGCATAAGAAGCAAAGCGCATAGGCGCACTTTGCAAAAATATAAGAATGAAAGAATGAAATTTGCGCGCCCATAAAGGTGACAAATCCTTATGGGCCGCTTGTTGCTTATGTCTTATTAAAAGAAGATTCGAGCAGTCAGCATATAGCTATTACCGTTTGTGTTGGCTAGATATGAGTTTCGCTGATCGTCATTAGTAATAACATTTGCGTACCAAGTAATTTTGCTGTTTTGATGCCACGCCGCACCGTAGATATAAGTTCGGCGAGCTGTTTGTGAATCTGAAGCTATTTGCGTTTTTGGCTGCCAATAATCATATCTTGCAAAGGCATCAAACTGATAATTATCTCCAAAACGCCCTTCAGTATTTACGCTATAGCCTTCACCCGCCTTGCTTTGCCCATTACTCACACTTCCGCTTCCGTTAAAATTGGCTATTGAGTTAATATATCCTCCTGCTATTAAAAACGGTGCGGTATTAAATACCGCGTGAACAGCATTAAACACTAAATTTTGATATGGTGTTGTACTTGCACCGGGTCTATAGTTTCTTGTATTGTATTGTCCGTAATATGAAACGTTAAGATATGTTTTTTTCTTATCTTTACCATTTACGCCTAGCAAATGTCCGGTAATTCTCCACTCTCCGCTCATGCCCGTACCCGCGCCCGTACCGTTACCGTTTGAATATTTTATAACATCGGCATTATGGTAGCCTTCACCGTTGTATAGTCCAAGCTGAGTTGTCACATACTTTGTTTTTGTAATAAAATCTACTCCTAAATCTGCCGAATTTGATAAATTAGAACCGTTTTTTGCTTCTAAGAAGGTTTTAGAGATAGAGCGAAACAACCATGAATTGTGTTCGGCATAATCATGCCAAGGACGATGCACCTGACCAATCTCAACACCGGTGTATGGCAAGATATCCGCTAGATAAAGATAAGCATATTTAACACGAAAGTTCTTATCACCCGTTGAGCTTGATATGTCTGTAGTTACGCGAATATAATCTTTAGGATTTGGAAGAACATATGCTTTAACTTGAAGATATGCGCGACGGATTTGAAACTCACTTAAGTTAGTTCCACTTTCGTCTTGTCCATGCCATGATCTATTTACATGGTTGACATAACCTATATAAAGCTCGCCGCCAAATTTTAATTTTTTAGTTATAGAAGATGAGGCTATATCATTGACCGCAACGCGTCCTTTGCCGGGCATAGTAAACACCTGTCCTGTTGCTTTGTTTGTATAAAACTGTGTTGAAGCAGAAGCTGATCCGACTAATGACATAACTGCCAATGTTGATAATACGATCTTTTTCATTTTTACTCTCCGTTAAATTTGATGACGAAATTGTAATACCGCAAGATTACAATTTGATTACAATATATATGGAACAATATTTGCTTATTTTATATAATTTTCGCAAAAGGAAAAGGTAATGATAACGTTGATTGACAGCAAGCCACCTCAATCCACCAAGCTTGTTACAAACAGCATAAATGCTAGCGCGCACCTCAAAGGCGGTTCCTTTTTAAATATACTCGATAAGATATCAAAAAAAGATATAAATCTACAAAAAAATAGTATTTTACCGCTAAATATTTTATCACATGACAATGTCAAAAAATCAGGTACATCAAAATCATTAATGGACAAAAAAAGTATAAATGAACAATTGCTAGCTCTTTTAGATCCAAGCTCGTTAAAATTTATCATACATAATGCAAAAAAAGAACTCTCAAATATGATAAAAAACAGTTCGTTAGTAACGACAAAAGATATAAAACAGATGCCAAAAACTCTTAAAGGATTATTGCAACTAGCTAAAATATTAAAGATAGATATAAGCAAAATAACTTTAAAAAGCATAATAAATACAAAAGCATCACAAACAATTAAAACAATAACAGTAGATTTAAAAAAATCAGCCAGACTAACGACAAAGGCATTGACAACAACAAAGACAACGATAAAACTGCCGACTAAATTGCAAAAACTTCTACAAACCAATCTTGCACATGCACCGCTATTTAAAGAAATTAAAAAAAATGCAGCTACTTTAAAATTAACAAATTATGTGACAAATGACAAAATGCAGACAAAAGCTTCCGCCCAAAAAACTGAAACATCAATGCTGAGTGTATTGTTAAATAAAGACACCTCTGCCACACAAGCCAAACCAAAATCAGATATGCAAAATAATCTTCAACAATCACAACAAAACATTCAACCAACTAATGCTCTACATGTAAATACACAACATCAAATATTTACTATAAAGA
>WFMO01000005.1 GCA_015489055.1 Helicobacteraceae bacterium
AAACGCGCTTGTGACTTAAATTCTGGCAATGCCTGTTACAATCTTGCTAATTCTTTGACAACTGGTCAAGGTGTTGCAAAAAATTTACATCTTGCAGCAAAATATTTCCAAAAAGCATGTGGCTTAAAAATTGCTCAAAGCTGCACAAGCTTAGGTTTTGCTTACGCATATGGACATGGAGTACATGTTGATCATCCTAAAGCGATATTATTTTTTAAAAAAGCATGCAAGCTTGGTGATCTTTATGCATGTAATGACTACATGTCATTACAAAAAAAATAATTTACAGTTTTGAGGGTATAAAGATTTGGTGAAAATTATCTAGCTTATAGTATAGCTTTTCGCTATCTGTAGAAATTATAGAATAGAAACGGCTCTGCACTATCTTCTTGGTTAAAGGCAACGCTTGTAGAAAATTTTCTCTTGTTTTTAGAGTTAAAATAGGATTATTATCACATTGATTTACTTTGATTGTTTTAGAAAAAATAGCCGACAAATTTGTAAAATGTTCTATAACCTGCTCTTTTTCTTCATCTTTTTCATTAGTATAATTTAATAATTCTAGATTAAATCCCATTTGTGAGGTAAAATCAAAAATAGTAGCAGATATTTTTTCCAAATCTCTATTTTGTGTTAAAATTAACACAACATCTTTAAGTTTTGACAGCGATCTATGTGCTATTTTTAAAACAGGTAAATTTAAATCATACAAAAGTTTTCTATTGGATTTCTTATCAAAGATATCTCTTGAAGTCACGACCAAACCTATGTGGTAGCGCTTAACGTCTTCTTGCATAATATGAAAGATACCTTGGGTGCTATAATTAATATCAACGGTAATATTATCTGTTTCAAAGGCTTTTATATAATCTAAAAAATCAATCTTAGTTGGATTAAAAACTTTGATATAAAGCTTTTTATCAAATTTTTTGTAGATATATAACGCCCTTCGAATCATATCTTGCATATGAACAAGATTATCTATCAGCATGTCAATATATAGATAAATATTTGCGCCAAAAGGCTCGGGAAACTGTCCTAATTCTCTTTTTATGGCTTTATATACAGACTGCAGTACTGTAGGCTCGCCAACCAAGAGAAGTAGGTCATTGGGGTGTATCATACGTCGCCTTGAGGGCATTAAAAGCTTCCTATCTCTATACATAGCAACTATTCGCCATCCGCGTTGCTGCACAGCACCTAAATGCCTATATACAAAAGAACTGCCAAATGGTACTAACACCTCCATGACTTCACCCTCACCTAAGCCGACATTTTGTGCAATTACCGGTACATTTGGAAGATAATCAAGCAACCTTGATGAAAGTATTTCATTATATTGTATATAATCAATGTTTTCATAGGCACTATCTATATCCCACTGATTTAAAACAATAATACGAAGTTCCTTTTTAATGCTGCGTATATTTTTAATGGTGTTTTCAACATCCAAAAACGTATCCATAACAATAAAGACCTGAATAAATTCCATTTTTAAAAGATTTGCCAGTTTGTAAAAACTCGTAGGATCAAATTCATAAAATTTAAACCTGGCAGGATTTACATCTTCAAACTGCTGTTTTTTTGTTTGGACTATGTAATATATATTTTCGCTTGTATAGGTTCGCAATACACGATCAATAAAATGCCTACCGACATTGCCTTCGCTAATTATTAATATTTTTTTCATTTTATTGTTAAATAACTTATATTATATTTCAATAATGTGGCTGATTTCAAGTCCAAAGCCGCCAAGACCGACAAAATCCTGTTGCTTTGAAGAAGTTAAAAGATTAATATGGCTAACACCCAATAATTTTAAAATCTGAGCTCCTATGCCAAATTCTTTAATAGATGAATTATCCGTCTGTGACGGTTTATTTATAAAGATTAGCACACCGCTGTTTTGTTTCAAGTACTCGATAGACTCGATAAGTTGAGTATATTTTGTTTGATTTAACAATAAATCAATATCTTTAATCACATTATGCACACGAACATTAGCTGTTTTTTTAGCATTATAAAAAACAATTGCCGTATGCTCTATGTGATCATGATCCATAAATAGATATTTTGTTACTTTAGCGCCAAAAAACAGTATCTCTTCTTGTGATATTTTTTTCACCAATATTTCATTAGCTAATCTATATTCTACAATATCTGAAATATACACGATATTAAGATTATTTTTATCGGCAAATATATCCAAATCATCGCGTCTAGCCATCTCTCCGTCATCTTTTATGATTTCACAAATAACTGCCGATTCATGAAGCCCTGCCAACCGACATAAATCAACAGATCCCTCAGTGTGTCCAGTTCTAACTAAAGTACCGCCCTCTTTTGCTATCAGCGGAAAGATATGTCCCGGCTTCACCAACTCATGTTGATTGCTAATAGGGTTTGCTAACACCTGTATAGCCATATCACGTTCTTTTGCAGATATACCGGTTTTAGCATCAGAAGCATCTACTGAGATTGTAAATGCCGTTTCATAGGTTGACGTGTTAGAGCTTACCATAGGTTTTAAATCTAGTCTTGCAGCAATACTCTTGTCTATAGCGACACATATAAGTCCTCTGGCATGCGTTGCCATAAAATTTACATGTTTTGGCGTAGAAAAAACAGAAGCATAAACTAGATCTCCTTCATTTTCTCTGTCCTCATCATCAACCATAATTATCATCTTGCCTTTTTTAATATCCTCAATCGCCCTTAAAACTCGTTGTATAGATGTCATTTATTCTTCTTTATTTTGTAAATATTCTTAACATTGTAATCAAAGTTAGCTAAAAAACATTATAAAAATAAAAAGACTTGACAAAATAATATATTTTGCATATAATTCCGACCCAATAACAAATAAACATCTTGTTATTCATCATCGCGGAGTAGAGCAGTTCGGTAGCTCGTCGGGCTCATAACCCGAAGGTCACAGGTTCAAATCCTGTCTCCGCAACCAAATTTTACTATTATGTCTTATACTTATTGGGGTGTCGCCAAGCGGTAAGGCACTGGTTTTTGGTACCAGTATTCGGGGGTTCGAATCCCTCCACCCCATCCACAACATTAACTCTCATAAATTTGGATTTTAAACAACCTAATAATTTTTATTTATCACTATAATAGCTTAAGAAAAAAAGAAAAAAATGCTAGAATACATAGCAGAGCCTGTTTTCTTCTCTTTGCTTTTAAATATGTCTTACATGTACTTCAAGTATAATAGCTTTGGCTCACTATTGAAGAGATGATAAAATATTTGATTTAACCATTGAAACTACATCTCTGTGAGTGAATCTTCACTTTTATGATATACTTCTAACTAAAAAAAGAGATTGTAAGGAAGATTTTTATGCACAAAGGTAT
>WFMO01000006.1 GCA_015489055.1 Helicobacteraceae bacterium
ACATCCCTGCTAAGGATGCGTACTGGTAACGGTACCGAGGGTTCGAATCCCTCTCTGTCCACCATAAAAACAGATTCCGGATTAGCTCAGCGGTAGAGTAGGTGACTGTTAATCACTTGGTCACTGGTTCGAATCCAGTATCCGGAGCCACTTCAAAAACCTTCCAAATTCCTAAAATATTTAGACATTTTTGCTCAAATTTGATATAATTTTATATGAAAAGATAGGAGGATTTAAATGCAAAAGTATATTTGTACAGTTTGTGGTCATATATATGAACCAGAGATAGGTTTTCCAGATAATGGGATTGCAGCAGGCACAGAATTTAAAGACTTACCTGAAGATTGGGTGTGCCCTAAATGTGGCGCTTCTAAAGATCTTTTTAAGCCTTACAAGAAGTAGAGATATTTTTTTACTCAAATTTGATATAATCATACTCTAATGATGCTCTTAATATATCAACTAGAAGGTGACAGATGAGGCGTTTTGCTTTTTTGATGACAGGTTTGCTTATGATGGCTACCTTACTTGATGCAAAGTATTTTACCGAGATAAGAGTTGGAGCATTTGCAACAAAACTACAGGCTAAAACCGCTTTAAATAAATTGCAACATATTATTAACAGTGATAAGATGTTACATGTATTGGCGCAAAAGTGGCATTTTAAGAGTGCATATCGTATGTCCGGTAAATATTATGTAACTGTTGTAAAGCCATTTAATGCCTCACCGGTTTTGATAAGCACATTGCATATACTGCAGCGATATTATAAAAGTAGTTACCCTGAACGAATTTACAATAATACATTGATGCAACCGGTGCTAAAAGCAACTAAGAAGCCAAGAGTACATAAGCGTTTGCCGGCTGTACTCCAGCCGTCATCTGAGCCGGTAACTCAAAAAAATGTACCAAAAAAACAAGAAACAATAAAATTTTTAAAGATGCCCACGATAATTTCTAAAAAAAACAGAATTATCAAACAAGTTAAAAAAGTGCTACAGGCAAAACACTTTAAAGCTCAACTAGCAACTCACATTATATTAAGCAAAAAAAAGCAATTATTTAAAGCTATAGCAGATAACAATATTACAAAAATCACAAAGCTTTTATCTGAGGGTGTGGACGTAAACGTCAAAAACAGATACAGGCAGACTCCTCTTATAGCAGCGGCACCACACGGTAGCCTAGCAGTGATTAAACTTTTAATCTCGCATGGCGCAAATATACATAGCAGGGATTTTTTTCATAATACACCGTTATATAACGCCTCCGCTACCAATAGTGTTAAAGTGATTAAACTTTTAATCTCGCATGGTGCAAATATACATGCAAAAAATTATAACGGCTCTACTGCCGTCTTTAATGCGGCTTTTGGGGGAAATTTAAAAGTTTTAAAATTTTTAATTTCACAGGGTGTTAGTATTTATGCAAAAGATGATAATGGAGATACGCCTTTGTTTTGGGCAGTATCAAACGGGCAGTTGTCTGTTGTAAAATTCCTAATCTCACAAGGCGCTAAGATAAAATTGCTAAACAAGTATGGAACGACACCTCCTGATCTTGCACAGGCAAATAATCATCAAAAAGTTTTAAACTATCTGATGAATCATGTTAGGTAATAAAGCTATTTATTTAACATAATGTTTTGCTGTCTGTATGATATAATGCAGGCAAAAAGGAACAAACAACATGGAGTGTGATGAGATTTTCTATGCACTGAAATCTTTACCTATTTTTAAAAATATGCAACATAAAGATTTAATGATAATATCTAGCTCTTTTGAAAAAGTTAATTACCAAAAACGAGATGTAATTGATTATGCCCAAACAGATAAATATTTTTTTGTAGTTACAGCAGGCAAAATCAAGATGACAAAGATGGATATAAAAAGCGGCAAAACATTAGCTCTTTTTTTAAATTGCAAAGGCGATGTGTTTGATATATTGCCGCTGCTTGACGGCAGGGAGCATGATGTTGAGTTTGTGGTTGTTGAGTCTGCCGATGTTTTAAAAATAGATATTGAACTGATGCGACAATATATCAGACGGTATAATGAATTAAACGGAGCTTTTTTCTCATATTTGGCATCTAAAATCAAAGAGCTGGAAGAGTTTAGTGAAAATATTGTGTTTTATGACACTAAGACAAGGCTAGCAAAGCTTATTTTGCGTGGAATTAACAATAGATATTTAAAAGAAGAGGAGCCGATACCAGTTGAACTTGTCGGTGATTTGACGCATGAGAGCATGGCTGAGCTTATAGGTTCGGTGAGATCTATCGTCACTACTGAAATTGGAAGCCTGAAAAAAGAGGGAATACTTATAGCAGAAAAAGGAAAATTGGCAATAAAAGATTTAGAAAAGCTTTTAGAAGCATGCACTATTTTGAAGAAAGATTGATAAATTGATTTTATATTTATATAGCAAGTTTAAAAAAAGTTTGCTATTTGTTATTTTTGTATATAATAGGAGATAAATAATATTGGAGGAGAATAGATGAGTAATTTTGAGCAAGAATCGTTAGACTACCACAAAGCGCAAAGTGAATTTGATACAAATGGAAAAACAGGGACACTTTTAACTAAAAGTTGTAA
>WFMO01000007.1 GCA_015489055.1 Helicobacteraceae bacterium
ACACCTATATCTTTTACCGCGCGTTTTGATGCTATTTTATCGCCAAAAAGGGCAATATGTTCAGGTTTAGGACCAATAAAAATCAAGTTATTGTCTTGACAGCATTGGGCAAAATCGGCATCTTCAGATAAGAATCCGTATCCAGGGTGTACAGCGTCGCAATTGGCCTTTTTAGCAGTCGCAATAATACGTTCATAGTCTAAGTATGCTTTGATAGGGTCACCTAGCAACGGGTAGCATTCATCTGCTTTTTTTAGCCAAGCGCCTTCTATGTCTGCTTCAGAAAATATCACAACACTGATAATATTCATCTCTTTGCAGGCTCGTATAATCCTAAGAGCAATTTCACCTCGATTTGCTATGAGAATTTTTTTAATCTGATTCATAAATTATCCTTTAGAAATCTATGTTGATTTGCAAGAAGTCTGTTATTTTACTTTAGTTTGTAGTTAGATTTTATCATAAAAAAAGTAATGAGTTTGTTGTTAGCTAAGTAATATTGATGAAAGATTAAAAATATGGTGTCAAGAGAGAGACTTGAACTCTCGACCTCCGGCTTATGAGACCAGCGCTCTAACCAGCTGAGCTACCTTGACAATTTAGAGGCAGAATTTTATACTATGTAACCTTTAATCTTTATAAAATATCTATATTTTATGAGTATATGTATTATACATCAATAAACTATAGTCATATAGGATAACTATTATTTAGTCTATATCTATCAAGGTATTGACATTTTAGTAAATATGATGTAGAATTACACAAAATAAATTATTAGGAGGTTATATGAATTTTCAACCATTAGGAAAACGTGTATTAGTAGAACGAATCGAAGAGGCCACTACTACAGCAAGTGGGATAATTATCCCAGATAGCGCAAAAGAGAAGCCATCTGAGGGCATCGTAGTAGCTGTTAGTGAAGAGGTAAAAAATATCTCTTGTAAAGATAAAGTAGTTTTTGGTAAATATACCGGTAATGAATTATCTTTAGACGGTAAAACATATCTAATAATCGATACTGACGATATTTTCGGAATAATCAAATAATAAAAGGATATTAACAATGGCAAAAGAGATTATATTTTCTGATAAAGCAAGAAATTCATTAGCACATGGTGTTGCAAAACTTACGGATGCAGTAAAAGTTACTATGGGGCCTCGTGGTCGTAATGTACTTATTCAAAAGAGTTTCGGTGCTCCTGTCATCACAAAAGATGGCGTATCGGTCGCTCGTGAGATAGAGTTAAAAGACAAACTTGAAAATATGGGTGCTCAATTGGTAAAAGAAGTTGCTTCAAAAACTGCAGATGAGGCAGGGGATGGAACAACGACCGCAACAGTTTTGGCAAATGCAATTTTTCAAGAAGGCTTGCGCAACATCACAGCTGGAGCTAATCCTGTTGAAGTAAAAAGAGGCATGGATAAAGCTTGTGAAGTTATACTTAAAAACTTAAAAGATGTATCAAAAGCTGTTGATGGTAAAAAAGGCATAGCTCAAGTTGCTACTATTTCTGCAAACTCTGATGCTGAGATAGGTGATATGATAGCTGAGGCTATGGAAAAAGTCGGTCAAGACGGTGTTATCACGGTTGAAGAAGCTAAAGGTATCGCCGATGAGCTTGAAGTGGTGGAAGGTATGCAGTTTGACAGAGGGTATTTAAGTCCATATTTCATAACAAATAGCGAAAAAATGATAGCTGAGGTAGAAAATCCGTATTTGCTATTGATAGATAAAAAGATATCTAATTTAAAAGAGTTACTTCCAGTATTAGAGCAGGTTCAAAAAACATCACGACCGCTTTTAATAGTAGCTGAAGATGTTGAGGGTGAAGCTCTTTCCACTTTAGTTGTTAATAAGCTTCGCGGTGTATTAAACATCAGCGCGGTAAAAGCACCTGGTTTTGGCGATAGACGAAAGGCTATGCTGGAAGATATCGCAATATTAACTGGCGGTACGGTTATATCTGAAGAAGTTGGATTGACACTAGAAGGTACGACGATTGATAATTTAGGTCAGGCCTCTCGCGTTGTTATGGATAAAGATAATACTGTTATAGTCAGCGGGGCAGGAAAACCTGAGGATGTTAAAGGAAGAATTGCTGAGATTAAAACTCAAATTGATGCTACTAGCTCAGAGTATGATAAAGAAAAACTACAAGAAAGACTTGCAAAACTCAGTGGTGGCGTAGCTGTTATTAAAGTGGGTGCTGCTACTGAAACTGAAATGAAAGAGCGAAAAGATCGTGTTGATGATGCACTAAGTGCAACAAAAGCTGCTGTTGAAGAAGGCATTGTTATAGGTGGTGGTGCGGCGATTGCACGTGCTGCTATAAAAGTCGATATGAACCATTTAGAGGGTGATCAGAAGGTGGGTGCTGAGATTATATTAAGAGCTGTTAAAGCACCTATTAAACAAATCGCTGCAAATGCCGGTTTTGATGGAGGCGTTGTTGTAAATACAATCGAAAACTCAGAGTCTGACACTATAGGCTTTAACGCAGCTAGTGGTGAATATGTAGATATGTTTGAAGCTGGTATTATAGACCCATTGAAAGTTGCTCGTGTTGCTTTAACTCATGCAACCTCAGTTTCAAGTATGCTTTTAACAACTGAAGCGGCTATATATGATATTGAAGATGATGCACCTACTCCAGATATGCCTGAGATGCCTGGTATGGGAATGTAAAACGGTAAGCAAGCAGAGTTATCTCTGCTTGTTGCCATCTATAGTAATAGTGGTTTTAGTTTAATATAGATTTTTTTATTACTTTCATATCCTCACTTAATTCATACACTATAGGAACCCCTGTTGCGATTTCAACCTTTGTAATTTCCTTTTCGTTTAGTTCATCAAAATACATAACCAAAGAGCGTAGCGAATTACCATGGGCGGAGACAAGTACCGTTTTATTTTGTGCTAACTCAGAAATGATTGCTTCAAAAAAATATTGAATTGTTCTTTGTTTTGTATCTTTTAATGATTCGCTTAACGGTAAAATATTCGGATTTATATATTTATATTTACTGTTATTTTGAGGCAATCTTTCATCATTTGTAGGTAGTGGCGGTGGTGGTGTATCATATCCACGCCTAACACTTAGAAAAAATTTATCACCTACTTCTTTTTGAATCTCGGCTTTATTTTGTTGCTGCCATGTACCATAGTGTCGTTCATTTAACTTCCAGCTTTTGATAATATCAATATGCTCCCAATCCATCTGCTTTAATGCTATATTTGTGGTATCAATTGCTCGTTTGAGCCAAGAAGTAAAACATATATCAGGAAAAATATTATTTTTTATAAGCAGTTGTCCCGCTTTTGAAGCCTCTTGTTCTCCCTGTGCGCTCAAACTCACATCCGTCCATCCTGTAAAAAGATTATCTTTATTGAAAATACTTTGTCCGTGTCTAAGTAATATTAAACGTCTTTTCATATTTTGCCTTTTAGTAGAGTATCTAGCAGTTTAACACAATAGAATATACAAAGCGTAAATGTGATGAGAGTCAAATATGGAGTTAAAATGAAAGATTGGTGGAGATAAGG
>WFMO01000008.1 GCA_015489055.1 Helicobacteraceae bacterium
CAGCTTCTTCGTCTGTCTCACCCGTCCTTATCCTTACTACATGATCTATGCTGCTGACAAAAATCTTACCATCACCTATTTTACCGGTTCTAGCGGCTTGCGTTATCGCTTCTATTGCGGCTTCTGTCTGCTCTTGTAAAATTACAATATCAAGTTTTATCTTAGGTATAAAATCAACAACATATTCAGCACCGCGATACAGCTCACTGTGACCTTTTTGGCGACCATAACCGCGAACCTCACTCACAGTCATTCCCGTGATGCCGATATCTGCCAAAGCATCTTTAACATCTTCTAGTTTAAACGGCTTTATTATTGCTTCGATTTTTTTCATAGTTTCTCCAAATTTAAAAGTTTATATAACTATTATAGCAGTAGATTAATTAGAATTAAATGATTTAACAGTAAAATATGAAAAAAGTTGGTACATTATGCAGCAATATCCGTCAATTAAAATCAAATCTTATCTAACGCATCAGCAAATTTTAATAAATCTTCAAGATATCGCATATATCGTCATGATAGCCCCCTCTCCCAAAGAGGATTTAAAAGCACCTTTACATGTAAGCATGTTTTTAAATACCGATAAAAAGCTCCCAAAGGAGGTGCAAAAAAGTATCTTTGATAAGTTTTGCAAGGATTATAAACTGTTTAATACCACAGATATATTAAGTCAGATTATGCCTGTGGGCTTTGCCGACACAGGACATGATAGTGCCATGCCCATGCTTTTGATGAAACCTCAAATGGGCATACCGCACATACCAATGTTTGTTTTAGATTTTCTTGCTAATTCTAATGAATTTACCGATACAAAAACAAAAGGATTGACCGGGTGGAGCTACATTAAAGAGTAAGCCTCGATATCTTTGATCTCTTTTTTGATGCCAATAGAGAGATTTTGATGACCGTCTTTCGTAACTAAGATATCATCTTCTATTCTGATACCTATGCCACGATATTTTTTTGGTATGCTGGTATCATTTACATCAAGATATAAACCCGGTTCAATCGTCAAAACAACACCCTCACAAAGTGGCAACTCCTCTCCGTTTTCATCTTTGTACGGACAAGCGTCATGTACATCAATGCCCATATAGTGTCCTATAGAGTGCGGATAATATTGTTTATCCTTGTCTTTACGTATCAAATCATCAACCCTTCCGCTTAAGATGCCAAGCGTTATCATAGCACTGCAAAGAAGCTCTCTTGCTCTAGTTTGAAGATCTGAAAATTTAATACCCGGTCTAACCATTGCAATAATCTCTTTTTGAGCATCTAAAATAAGAGAATACACATCTTTTTGCGCAGGCGTAAATCTGCCTGAGACAGGAATGGTTCTTGTTATATCGCTGGCATACATATCATACTGGCATCCCGCATCTATGAGTATCAGTTCACCCTCTTTTAATACGTCTTTGTTACTTGTGTAGTGAAGCGTATTGGCGTTATTTCCGCCTGCTACGATAGTTGTGTAAGCATCTTGCATCGCCCCATGTTTTTTAAACATATACTCAAACTCTGCTTGAAGTTCGTACTCATATATATCTTTTTTCTTAATGCTCATAGCATGATGATGTGCTTTTTTTGTTATATCTATAGCCTTTTTTATCAAAGCTATCTCTTTGGCAGATTTTCTCCTGCGTAAGGCATGGAGTATCTCTTTTGCATCTAAAAACGACCGTGGGTAAAACTTTAAGCTTCTATTGTCTTTTACTTTACTGACAACTAAATGAATATAGATTAATTTATCTTTATTAAACAGATCAAAATATACGGCTTTTTTATTTTGACATATTTTTTGAAGTTTTTCATCCAGTTTCTTTATGGAAAAAACATGTTTAATGGATAAATCGTTTTTAACTTTTTTAACACCTGCTCTTTTGCCCGTCCATAGCTCCATCATTTTATCTTTTGGCTGCACAAACATAACAACACGCTTTTTCTCACCTGATTTTATCAGTACCAAAACTGCATTATCTTCATTAAAACCGCTAAGATAATAAAAATCACTATCTTGTCTAAAAGGATATTGCGTATCATTTGAAACAGTTTTTGCCATTGCGCTAAAGAGTATCAAAACACTGTCGTTTTGCATCTGCTTAAGCACGGTTTTACGTCTTTGTTTATAGATATTCATCGTCTCTTCTTTCAATTGATATTGCAAATGTGATCTATCCACACAACTGCCTTAGATATAACCACACCTGTTGCTCCTCCAAACGCTTGTACTCCGCCTATGGCATTTTGTGAAACCGTAAAGAGCCGTTTATCAAACGTTTTTGAGGCAATCAACCTATTATTTAGCATATTTATCAATAAAAAACGTATTTTTACATCAACATATGATTTTGTTTTAGCTTTATTGAAATACTGTGTAAAATCATCTATACTATATTCTAACAAAAGATTTGAATTACTTTGTATCTCGTTTGGGATGACAGCTTTAAAGATATGGCTTTTTTGCAAG
>WFMO01000009.1 GCA_015489055.1 Helicobacteraceae bacterium
ATACACAGCTGAGTCGGTATTGGCAATATCGTGCTAGACACAATATCATGATATATCATCAAAATAGTGCGCCTGTAAATTTAGCAAAAACAAAATCAATACAAATATACAAAAAAAGCATAAAAGAGTTAGAGCTTCAAGCAAAACACAATAATACACAAGCACAATACAATCTTGCTGCTATGTATTATAATGCTCAAGGGATAAAACAAGATACAAAAAAAGCCCTATATTGGTACACAAAAGCCGCAAAACTCAACAATCCAAAAGCACAATACAATCTTGGAGTTATCTATTTTAACGGACTGGGAATAAAAAGAGATATACCAAGAGCGGTGTACTGGTATAAAAAATCTGCCACTCTTGGAAACAAGGACGCTCAGTACAATCTTGCTTTAATGTATTATTTTGGTATAGGTGTGAAGAAAAATCTTTATCAAACTTTGTATTGGTATAAAAAAGCGGCACTCCAAAACAACGCAGCAGCACAGCACAATCTGGCTGTTATGTACTGTTTGGGAAAAGGTGTTGAAAAAAGCTTTAAACTATGCACATATTGGGCTAAAAAAGCCGCTAGCAACGGTAACGATATATCTGGTATTGAAAAAAAATTTCATCTACTCATCAACAGGTAGCTCTTGAATATGCCACGGTAATCCCTGTGCATTCATCTGCTGCATAAAAGGATCAGGATCAAACTCTTCCATATTAAATACACCGCTACCGCTCCATGTACCTTGCAGCATCAACTTAGCTCCTATCATGGCAGGAACACCGGTAGTATATGATACCCCTTGTGCTTTTACCTCTTTATAGCACTCTTCATGGTCTTTAACTTGATAGATATAGATTCTTTTTTTCTGATTATCTTTATAGCCGGTAGCTACTATACCGATATTTGTTTTACCTTTTGTTCGATAACCAAGGGTGGCTGGGTCTGGTAACAATTTTTTTAAAAACTCTATTGGAATCACTTTACAGCCATTGTATTCAACAGGTTCAATGCCAAGCATACCGACATTTTGCAAGACTTGCATATGCGTTAGATAACTTTGTCCAAAAGTCATAAAAAAACGGATACGCTTTAAGCCTTTTATATGCCTTACCAAAGACTCCATCTCCTCATGGTAAAGCAGATAACTATCTTTTTTACCAACTTGTGGATAATCCCATACCATTTTTATCTCCATAGGTTTTGTTTCTATCCACTTGCCATCTTCCCAATAGCGGCCATTTGCGCTAACTTCTCTTAGATTTATCTCAGGGTTAAAGTTTGTGGCAAAAGCATATCCATGGTCACCCCCGTTGCAGTCTAAGATATCAATGCTGTGTATAGTATCAAAATAGTGTTTTTGTGCATAAGCACAAAAAACATTTGTAGCTCCCGGGTCAAACCCACTGCCCAATAGCCCCATGATACCGGCTTTTTTAAATGCCTCATCTCTTTGCCATTGCAGTTTGTATTCAAACTTTGCAACATCTGGATGCTCATAATTGGCAGTATCAAGATAATTTGTCTTTGTAGCTATACAGGCATCCATAATGGTTAAATCCTGGTATGGCAAGGCTACATTTATAACAATATCCGCATTATATTTTTTAATCAAATCGATAATGTTTTCTGTTATATCAGCATCAACAGATGCGATCTCAATCTTCTGATTAAGCTCATTTGCTATTGTCTGACATTTGCTAAGAGTCCTGCTTGCTAAAATTATGCGTCCAAAAATCTCTTTATTTAAAAAACATTTATGGGCAACTACGCGCCCTACTCCACCTGCACCGATAATTAATGTTGTAGTCATGACAAATCCTCTCTTGTTATAAATTTCTTAATAATTGTTTGTGGGTATCTAGCTCTACTCTCATCTGTTTTCTTTTATCATGGTTTTATACTGTTGTTGTAATTCATACAATACTTTAGCAAAGTCATCTAATTTGGTTTGCATAGAAATAGGCTTTGAAAATATCACGGTAACCTCGCGCCTAAACAAAATACCCTCCTCTTTAAAATGTTTTTTACTTCTTGAAAATATGCTACCCCACATACCGCCTATGTAGCACACGATGATGGATCCTCCACTCTTTCCGGCGATCAATTCATAACCACGGTGCAAATTTTCAATCTCTCCAGAATAACTGATATGTCCTTCTGGAAAAATCATTACTTTTTTGCCTGCTGCAATACGTCTTCTAGCCTCTATAAAAGCATCCTTGCTTGCTTTTTCTGACAACGGTATAGCTTCACCCAATTTAAAAAACGGATAAGCAAATTTCCAGTGATAAATATCACGATCCATCATAAAAGAGATACGCTCACGAAATGGAAACTGCACTATCATCCAATCTACCCAGCTAATATGATTAGATAAAAATAATACGGCTTTTTCTTTTGGAACATTTTCAAGACCTATGTATCTAAAAGAAAATCTTAGTTTCAATACAAATTCAAATAAAAACCAAATAGCCATAACCAGATGAGTTCTAAACATATAAATGCTCATTAAAAAACCAATTGCAAACAAACAGTAAAAAAGTATCGAAACATTTACGCCTAAATATGCGAAGATGGTTGTTGTAAATAAAAAAACAATCATAAAGATATTTTGTATAAAATTATTACCCGCTAAAATTGTTCCCAAATGGACTCTTGGAGAGAGCGCTTGCAAGTAGGAATTAAGAGGCACTATGAACATGCCTGCAAAAATTCCAAAAAGTAAAAATAAAATCACTACTTCATAAAATGAGGTCGTAAAAGGGATAAGAAGCACCATTAAACTAAGACCAAAACCAGTATAAGCAACCATGCCGATTTTGATATAATATTTTGAATATTTTGTAGCTAAAATCGAACCTATAATAATTCCAACACCAGCCAATGCCATTGAACCCTGCACATAGATAGTATTTAGGATATGAAGCGTGTCTTTTGCATAAGCTCCAAAGATAGCGATGACGACTTGAGATATTGACCAAAATACAGCAATGGCAAAAATTGATTTTAAAATCTGCGGCTTTCTTGAAATAGTTAACATATTTTTTCTAAGGTAATACCCTGTAAGATATTTTTTAACATTGAACTTGTTTTTAACAACCACTGCCATTTTATTTGGAAGCTTGCTTGTAAAAAAATACTCTGCAAGTGAGCTGATAAATAAAAGCCATCCAAGAGGAACCATCATTTTTAGTATATCTGATTCACTGCTAAAATGCTCAAGACGTGTTTGAAAAAGTATCGTATAGACAATAATGCTCCCTAAAATAGCTACAGTCGTAACAGATTGCACAAGGGCATTGCCGGCAGTTAAAAGTTTAAGACCCATCAACTCCTTGATGTAGCCATATTTTGCGGGCGAATAAATTGCACTTTGCATAGACAAAATAAAAGTAAATGCAAATGCTACATAAAACCATCCCATATAATACGCAAATGTAATACCAAAAGTGATAAAAACTGCCAAAAGCGCAGAATATTTCATAATTATATTTTTTGGAAATCTGTCAGAGAGGTACCCTGATGGAGAAAAAAGCATAACAAACGGCAGCAATACGAGTGCATTAACAATTGCTGTTAAGATTATCTGTTTATCACCGTTATACATCTCAAAGATAGTATTTTGTATGACCATTTTATGCCCGACATCAGTAAAAGCATTAATAAAAAGAGCTATGGTGTAAAAAATAACACCTTTGATTTTAAATAATTCTTTCATCTATATATCTTTTACTAACCTAGTATTCCACCCAATATATCGTGCGTGAAATTGATTTGACAATTTCACAAGATTGTCGGTAAATTTGCACATATCGTCAAAATCAAGAGTTTGCATCTGAACTAAAGAGATATTGTATGCGTCATCATCATCAAACATCTCCTTACAAGAAAGAGAATGTTCTTGGAGTATATTGTAAAACTTATCACGCAAAGAAGATGTATCAAATACAATATAATGCTCAATCTCTCTTTTTATAGTTATCTCATCTCCCGCATCTATTAGCTCATCTATGATTTGTCTATTTTGTATATGGTGCTGTTGATATTCGTTTGGTAAAAGCTCTATCTCATAAAACTTCCATGATTTGTCTTTTACCGCATTGCTCTCAAATGTATAATCAAAATTACTTAAGATATCTCTTATTTTACCTTCAATACCCTTGACACTTTTGAGATAAAAATAGATTTCATGCCAAGAACCGACTATCTTACATCCTACATATATTCCATTTTTTTTAAGCTCATCTTTGAGCATTTGTTTGCATTGTTGCATATCTTGTTGCGCTGATGTTGACAAGACTTTTATTGTGTCAGAGTTTATAAATATCGTATAAAGCCAAGAAAAGAGTTCTATGGGTTCTTGAGTGTTTTGTGCTTGAATATCTACTTCAACAATCTCTTTTACAGTATCATTTACACAGAAATACCTTTGTATCATCTACTTTTACCTTTGGGTTGTATGTATCATGAGATAAACACCATGCTTGCAATTAAAATAATCCCTACAATAGCGATAAAAATTGATAAAATAAAATATATATTCTTGTCAGTAACCATCTCGTGATTTTCCAGATGCCTTATCCATGCCGTGTAATACTGATAAGTATAAAGAGCTAGAAGAACCCCGGCAACCGTTATTGCGATGCCTAAATAATTATAAAACGATATATGTCGAAGCTGTGGTATTTTTACATGGGTTTTATGCTGCAGTTCAGCGGCTACAATATGCAAAAAAAGCTCAAACTTCTCAACAATAAACCCAAGTACAATCAACGAAATAGACAACCCTATCAAATTTATAACCGCACGTTCAACCGCCATCAAATCTTTCGGATCAACCTTACCTTTTAAATTACTCTCTTTCATCTAAGTATTATATCCAAAATCTCTAAAGGATGAGAGGCTACAAAATCAGCGTTACCATCTTGGCTAAACCCCCATGTGGCAAAAATAGAAGATATATTTTTGGCTTTTGCTGCTTGGATATCTTTTGAATTATCTCCTATCATCCACGCATAGTCGTTTGCATAGGAAAATTTATACTTGCTTAAAATAATATCCAACATCTTAGTATCAGGTTTAGATGCCGCTTTATCCGCACCTATAATCGTATCAAATAGATGGCTAATCCCTAGATGCGACAGCATCCTGTGTGCAAATTTTGTAGGGGCATTTGTTGCGACATTTAACTTTACATGTAGTGATGCTAACTCTGTTAATAATACCTCAATACCGTCATACAGATAAGGGTGCTGTATGCATTGATGAAAATAATGCTCTTCAAATAACATTCTATCACCATCTTGATAGGTGTCTGTACCGTAAAATAACTGCGGCAGATTTCTAACGGGCATATTTATCACCTTTACTACATAGTCTTCACTTAAAGGTTTAAGTTTATGGTTAGTACGTCTTACATAATTAATAGAGATGGTTATATCTTTTTTAGTATCTATGAGTGTACCGTCCATATCAAAAATAGTAATTTTAGTCATTTAATCATTCCGTTTTAACTGCTCATATAACTCTTTTAACGCATCGATAAACAGAGGATGCTCATCCACGCATCTGCAAACTCTATAGTTTTTGATACCAATTTCCTGAGCTATTTTTTTGTACTCAATTGCCAGTTCAAAATCGGTTTCTGAATTATCAACCGTAAAAGCGATAGGAAAAATAATAACATTTTTTGTTTTCACTACATTTAGTTTCTGCTGTAATGATGGCTCTAGCCACTTTAGTGGTCCCAACTTTGACTGATACGCAAGATGGATTTTAGCAAAATTCATTTCATGATCAATAAGCATCTGCTTTAATATTTCTACATTATTTTGTATATGACGTTGATATTTATCGCCTGCATCAATTATCTTTTGAGGCAGTCCGTGAGCAGAAAATATCAGGTCATAATCTTTATAATTTTCATCGGACATCTTTTCATTGATACGCTTTATTATCGCTTCATTATAAAGTGTATTATCATAATATTCATCGACAGTTATCACATCCGCTTGATAGTTTTGCTCTTTTAATGCCCGCATAAAATCATCTACAGAAGATTTGGTCGTAGTTGTCGAATAATGTGGATACATAGGTATAAGATAAATTTTGGAGATATTTTTATTTTTTAGTCTTTTTACAACTTCATCAGCAAAAGGCGGCGTATAGCGCATGGCAAAATCCACAACACACTCATCTCCTAAAAGATGTTGCAGTTTATCAACAATAGTTTTTGTGATATCTGCGATTGGCGATTTACCTCCTAATGTCTTATATATCTCTTTGGATGCCTTAACACGGGAGACAACAATCAATTTAGCGATCAATTTACGTAAAAAAAGATTTTTAACAGTTAAGATATTTGGATCATCAAACATATTAGTTAAAAAAAGTTTTACTTCATCTAAATTGCCAGGACCTCCCATATTAAGTAATATGATACCATCTTGATTCATTTGATAACCTTTTTTATAAAATCTATCGTATCATCACAGCATAAAAGCTGATGATGATTATATCCTCTTAACTCTTTAAACTCCGCAAGCCGTTTAATCTTCTCAAGCAAAACTAAAGTGCTTTTTAGATAGACAACATCATCGTCCGTACTATAAATGAGATATGTATCACAATCCACATTTTGCACGTAACTTGCAGTGTCAAATGAATACCTGATTAAAAATCCGGGCACTAAAGGATATTTGATCTTTGCCATATGTTTAATACTGTCAAACGTACCTACCAAAATCAATTTATCAACATTTTTACGTGACGCAATAAAAGAAGCAATGCAGCCTCCAAATGAGTAACCCATCAAAGAAAAATGCCCGTAATATTTTTCAAACAAATCGCTTACATGTAAAGCGTCATCCAATATGGATGTCTCACTAGGTGAGCCTTCTGAGTTGCCGTAGCCTCTATAGTTGAATGTCATAATCTGATATTTTGGATAGCACTGCGAAAGCTTATATACAAGTCCTACGCTATCTTGAGATATACCGCCTAGATAAAAAATAGTCGCTTTAATATTATCTGGTGTGTAAACAATGCCTTCAAGGGGTGTATTATCCCTAGATCTTAGGCTAAGCATAGTAAATCTGCTATCAAGTTTATCTTGTCGGTATCTTACAGGATGAAACATAGCAAAATACTGCCACTGATAAAACACAAATATAAGCAAAAATAGTGTGACTGCTATGAAAACAATATAGATCATTTTTTCTGCTTTTTTTGATATCGATAAAAAAACCTCGCAGGATTTATTGTAGCATCAATTTCACTGTTTGTTGTTATAAACTCACTTAGCTGTTTTGCAATATATGGAGCTAACACAAAACCGTAACCGCCTACTCCGTTTATCATATATATATTTTTATAAAAATGTATTTTGTCTAAACTCTCTTCACTCCTAACAATAGCACCTACTAATGGAAGATAATCGTTTGAACCCGACCTAAGACCCGTGTAATCTTTTAATATTTTTATATCTTTTAAATTGACTGTCTGACTAGCTTTTTGCAGTAATTCATCTCTGCCTTTTTGTACGTTATATGGCTGTTTGGATGTTTGAGGATGAAAATGGACATCATGCGTTGCACCTATGGAGATTTGAGAGTTGCTTGAAGCGGAAACTGAAACAAATTGATGTAGATTCACCGGTATATCTGTTGATGAGCTGATATCTATGCGATGACCCCAGATACCTCTAAGCTTGATGTATGGTTCATCTATTATAGGCTTATACGCACCGTTTGCCAAAACAATACGTTTAGCTTTAATTTCGCCTATTTGGTAATAATCACCTTTACATGTAAGCAAGGAGACTTCATGTATAAAAAAATCTATATCTTTTACTAAGGCATGACAAACTCCTGCCGCATCAACAACGCCGCTCTTTAAAAGATAAACATATTCATATTTTTTTGCTTGTTTGCTCACGCACTCTAACGCCTCTGCAGGAGCAGGGCTTGATGACAGAGTTGATGTTTGTTTAAACGCCTGTAATTTTTTAATTTCATCCGTATATTTGGCAAAGTGTAAAAGCGGTGCAGTTTTTATATATGCCGTAAAATTCTCAGTATAAAAATCAAGAGCATAAACATATGCTTTATCTATAAGATTCTTTAGCTCTCCGCCTTTTGAAAATTTTGGAGATATGAACGCACCTGCTGCACCACTGCCACCGGAGGCTATACCCTCTTTATCTATCAAAGCAACAGATTCTCCAGCATTTTTTAAAAAATAGCTAACCATGCAACCGTTGATTCCGGCACCGACAACTGCTACATCATAAACCATCCGTTAAACAGTTATCTCTTTAATATC
>WFMO01000010.1 GCA_015489055.1 Helicobacteraceae bacterium
AGAAATGCTTTAAGACGTGCTGCTGCACCTGGCTTATCTACATTTGGATAGTATCCATTTGCATTTGGCATTTTTATCTCTAAAAACTTTTTACGGTTAAGGACATAATCATAACTAAGATTTTTACCATTAATACTAACATTGTTTACAGATAATAAATATGCGACTAATGCATACACCTGATCATTTGTTAAACTTTTAGAATGAGGAAACGGCATAGATTTTCTCACATAGTAAAATATTGTACTAGCATATGGCCAGTAACTGCCTATTGTTTTTTGCGGTGGCTCATCTGTTGCGTTTAACATCTGGTTCTTAAGTGTGCCTATACCTCCTGAAAGTGTAGGATATCCTAAACCGCCCATTCCAAAGTCACCATGACAAACAGCACACTGATTAGAATATATGGTCTCACCCTGACCTACTGACCCGTGACCTACCGGTAAATTTGTGCTCCCTGGATGTCCCGGTATTTCAAACTGATTTGCTATAACTTGAACATTCCATGCTTTCATCTCAGACTTAGTTGGCTTTGTTCCGTAGTTATAACCGCTTTTAGGTGCAACATAATCATAAGAGGTGTATTTTCCATCTTTATGTGGGTAAATAACCGAGCCGTCCACATTTTTCTTTAACTTAGAAGCAGAACTGTTCATGCTTAGCGCATTTGCCGATAAACAACCGCTAAGCAGCATTGCTCCAACTGCACTAAAACCGATTAAATAATTTTTGATTTTTATTGATTTCATAATTATTTGCCTTCCTTCTGCAATTTATGGATAGCAGCATCTATTTTAGCATTATTTCTCATTTGAACTTTAGTGACAGTTCCATCTGCTAAGACTTGCCAATAAAAGATTGCATTTTTATGGTAAATTGCTTGCACGCCCAACTTAGATATCTGGGTATCTAAAGTCGGCTGAATATCTCCACTGTCATCTCTAGCTCTACTTGCTAAAATAATTGGCTTGCCTTCCCATTTATACTGGTAAACAAATCTTGTCCAACATTTTGGCAGCACTAAACCGCTAAGTGGGGCTTCTACCCAGTTGTTGCCTCCGTCAAAGCTAATATCAACATGAGTTATCGTTCCTTGACCACTCCATGCAATTCCACTTATTTCAACCATATCTCCAGGTTTTAAATCTGTCCATGGTCTCTCAGGGCATGGGGATGTTATAACAGAGTTCACTGCTAGTGGAAAGAAATACTGTATAGCTTTACCAGTTGGGGTAAGCATAGTGTATTCTGCTGTTTCTTCTTGAGTATGAAACGGGTGCTTACCAAAATGAAGTCGTCTTACATATTTGATATTTAGGTTTCCTTCCCAGCCAGGAAGTAGTAATCTTGCGGGGTATCCATTTTCAGGACGAATCGCCTCACCGTTTTGAGCCCAGACGATCATGGCATCATCCCATACTTTTTCAATAGGCACTGTTCTAGATAACGTTTGCGGTCCACCGCCTTCTGCCAGCATCCATTTAGCTTCAGGTTTAACTCCAACATCAGCCAATAAAACAGAAAGCTTAACACCGGTCCACTGAGCACAACTAAGCATACCTTTACTAAATTGTAAAGAATCAAACTGAGGTCCCCTAAAGCCTGCCGCACCATTTGCGGGACATTCTATAAAATGGATTCTATCTTCTGCTGGGTATCTTTTTATCTGATCCAAAGTTAAAAGAAGCGGTTTTTCAACCAATCCATCTATCATTAATCTATATTCATTTGGATCTATAATAGGTGTTCCACCATGATCTCTACAGAAAAACAGTCCATTTGGCGTTATGATGCCAGATGAATCATATAAAGGGCACATTGCAACTGCTGCATACATATCACCTGATGAAAATAAAGGAATTGTTCTTCTTACTACATTATGCTGATAAGGTGACGGCAAACCATACGGATGCCAATTTACCTTATGTCCTAATCTGCTCATCCACTCCGGTTGTATCCATTTTGGTTCACTTACATTAGCCTGCGCTGCTGCTTTTGTAGGTGATAATATAGTCGCTGACGCCACTGCGCTAACAGATAAAAGAGAGATTTTTTTAAAAAAATCTCTCCTACTTTGCACAGGTACATCTAAGACTTCTTTAGATGCATCATCTGATACGGCCAAAGAGTCACTTACTTGCTTTGTTGTTATATCGCTCAAGTTCTACCTCCCAATAAAATTTATAAAAACCCATATACTTTGGCGTTTTAATAGAAGTATTATTACATTCTAAACTTAATTAATACTTATCAGCATAGCCCCCTTAGACGGACGTAACATTAAAATCTTATCCCTATTTCTCTTCTTAAAAGCACTTTATTGTTCTGAAATTGCTATAACTATTGAAATAAATATTTTTTATAAAACTTTATATGTGATAAATTGTTAACACAATATATTTCTTATTTTATTCTCTGCATTTTAGTATAAAATTTTACAAATACTCAATTTTATATTTGTATAATTTATAATTTATAATTTATATACTTATATCTAATAAATATTTCTTATTGAGGAGATATGTTTACTTTCAATTTTAATATAATCTTTTCCCAAAAGTACAACAATTGACCAATAGATTATATATCACTGTATTTAGGGAGATAAAAACTTTATGTAATATATCTTTTATTATATAAATAATAAATTTAACATAAATTATTATTATAATCAAAAACCATTTATAGATAATAAATAAAATAAATAAACTAAATTATATTAATAATCATTTTTTTATTATTATATTTAATATATATATTTTAAATTATCAAGATATTAAAATATTTTTATTTTATTTAATAACTTTGCAAATTTACTATAAATCTTTAAGCATTATGTGATTATTTATTTCTTGCATAAATACTGCCAAATTTTAATAGTATAATTTATATTATTTATTATATTGATTTATTTAATAAATTTTCTTTAAATTTTAAAGATATAATTAATTGTTTCAATTTGTAACATATAAGCATTTATACTATATCCAAAAAATCGGTCATCAGGTATCTATGTTTAAGTTTAAAAGTCTATTATAATGTATAAAATACGCTGCATTAGCGATACGTTTATTTATGTATTATATAATTTTCTCATAAGACGTTCATTAGATTAAATTTATTAATAGGAGCAAAAGATGCAAAATTATATTCCGGCAGATGTGCCATTTGGCAAACAGGAGATTTTTTTAAATAATTTCACTGCCGCGACGGGCGGTAGTGGAAGATTAATGCTTTTTGCAGGTGATCAAAAAGTCGAACATCTAAATAAAGATTTTTTTGGGGAGGGGATATCTTTAGATGATAACGACCCACAGCACCTGTTTGAGATAGCGTCAAAAGCAAACATAGGAGTTTTTGCTGCACAATTTGGTCTAATCAACCGTTATGCACGAGACTATCAAGATATACCATATTTAGTTAAATTAAATTCACGTACCAATATAGTCCCGTATGATGAAGCTGATCCATACTCAAAAGGTTGGTTTAGCGTAGATGATGTTGTTCAGCTTCAACAGCAAAATAACATTAACATTTTAGGTGTGGGATACACTGTTTATCTTGGAAGCAAATATGAAGCGAAAATGTTAAGTGAGGCAGCTCAAATAGTCCATCAAGCACATCAAAACGGTCTTATCGCAGTTCTTTGGATTTATCCTAAAGGCAGTCATATCAAAGATGAGCATGATGCTAACCTAATCGCCGGTGCAGCAGGTGTAGGCGTGGCACT
>WFMO01000011.1 GCA_015489055.1 Helicobacteraceae bacterium
AGTTTAATTCCCCAGCTAAATGAGGTTCTTGTGACAGACAGATCGTTTAGACCACTTTTGATAAAGTTTGTAATCTCAGTTTTACGTGAACGGGGTAATATAAAATCTGGATTTGATTCATAAAACTCTAATAATTTTTTTTCATACTTAGATAATCTAAAAAAATAACTTTCTTCTTCTACGATTGTAGTTTCACGCCCACAATCAGGACAAAATTCACCATCAACAAGTTGAGTTTGAGGAAAAAATGCTTCACAACTCACACAATAATGACCTGAATAATTTCCTTTATATATATCGCCATTTTTATACATTGTTAAAAATGCTTTTTGTACACCTTTTGTATGATTTACATCTGTTGTCCTGATAAACTTATCATAACTGATATCTAAGCTATCCCATAAATCTTTAAAGGTTTTACTGATTTCATTGGCAAAATCTTGAGGAAGCATATTATTCTTCTTAGCAGATTCTTCTATCTTTTGTCCATGCTCATCCGTTCCTGTCAAAAAGAAAACATCATCACCTTTTAATCTTGAATATCTAGCCATCGTATCGGCTATAAAAGTTGTATATGCATGCCCTATATGAGCTTCACCGTTTACATAATATATCGGAGTTGTTATATAGTTTGTCATATGTTAATTATTCCTTTATTAAAATTCAAATCCACCAGATTGTCCTTTAGACATTGAGTTATATACACTATTTACATAGTCCAGTCTTATATTGCAGCCTATGAAAGATTCGCACTTACTACAACTGTTAATATTTCTTTTTTTTTGACAAAGTTGCAAAACAGCAAGTTTGTCATCCAGATGTTTTTCAAATTTATTATCATCTGTCTTTATATGCATCAATAACCTTTTCTATCTCATACTTAGAACCAAAAAAACATGGGGAGGTATCGTGAATGTGCGAACAACCCAATTCCATGATATCTTGCTTAGAATCCACAGCAAAACCACCGGCTTTTTTATAGATAAATGCAAAAGGAAAAACTTCAAATAATTTTCTTAGTTTTCCATGTGGTTTATCAGAAGTAGCAGGATAAGAAAATAATCCTCCTCCTTTTAAGAGTATCTGATGTAAATCAGGTACCATTCCACCTGAATAACGCAATCGGTATCCTTCACTAAAGAGTGAATCTACTAATTGCTTATGGTACGGCTTCCAATTTTGCTGCGTACCGCCGGGGGCGTTTAGCTTACCTTTATTATTTAGACGAATCTCCTTGATGTATTCAAACGAATTATTTTGCAAAAGATGCAGTTTTACCTTGTTATGGGCAAATACCATTTCAACCCTTGGCCCATAAACAACATAACATGCAGCAACCATATTTTTTGCTTCAAAACCATCTTTGTAAATACCGAAAATAGAGCCTACGCTTAAATTGACATCCAACAAAGAAGAGCCGTCAATAGGGTCATAAGCTATAAAATATGGGCTTTGTTTGTGAAACTGCACGGCAGCTTCTTTTTCTTCACTTGCTATTGAGTTTATAGAAGCAATTTTACTAAATTCTTCTTCTATAATCATGTCGCACTTAATATCGAGCTGAAGTTGCAACTCACCTGAACTGTTTTGAGACTCGCTATATCCAATATCTTTTGTATCAATAGCTTGTTTAATTTTTTTTGCGCTTTGTTGTATAGCTTTGAAAATATTATCCATTTTTTACCCTTTATATCTCTTGTGCATTTTTACAAATCCAGTTTAATATCTGATCTAAATCATCCAATTTTAAAATTGTAACATTTTTTTGCTTGTTTAAAAGTTCAAAATTTGATGCTTTTTCGTCTGTAGCTACAGCATCAATAAATCTTAAATAGCTCTCCTCAATAGACTGATGAAATACACCTATTCTTGGGACTTCAAAATCTTTATGACCTTCAATTAGTAAAATATCAAATAAACCTACCATTTCAATAATCGTGCTTAGGTCTTTGGCATCTTGCGCAAAATATGTTGTTCTAGAGGGTGAGGTTACTACAACATCGGCTCCGCAATCAAAAAATTTATAGCTATCTTTACCTTTAACGTCAAATCTTGCTTTATTTTTCGGATCATGCTTTAAAATCACCACTTTTTTCTTATATTTTTGTTTTAAAAGCTGTGCGATCTTTACAATCAATGTTGTTTTACCACTATTGGAAGGACCGCTAAAAGCCACTACTAACCTCTTTGTCGTTTCACATAACTTCATATCATCATACCTTTTATAAAACGATTATACTTTATAGTCGTTAAAAAGATGTTTAACCTAATTAAAGATATACTTACACATCTAAAATAAGGTGTTATTTACATGAAACTATCAGGGTTTGTTTATTTGTTAATTATTATATTTTTTGGCGGTTGCGCATCATCAAATGCATTTACAAAATTTCATATTTCCTCTAATGAACAATACGCTTTTTCAAACTTTCAATTATCGGACATATCGTACAAACAGCGATCTATCGGAACCATTGAAGCAATATATCTGAATAATATTTTTCCTAAGAGATACAATCATGATGAATATTTTTATGTGATTGTTTATCTTCGTAGCAATCAAGCATTAAAATACACGTTAAACGGACACAACCCCTTGCAAGTAACAAAGCTTGCTAAGCATAATCATTTTAGTAATTTATTGCCAATTATTGATAATTGGCACAAATATTATCTTGTAAAATTCAAACATATCGCCAATGAGAACTTGGTGTTTCGTGCAAAACAGGCTAACTTTCTTTCCTATCCTTTAAGGTATTTAAAAACTTTACGATAGAAGCATGATGCCCCATGATGTTTTGATACATAATATAATTTGTCAATACTCTCTTGCCATATCCTCTGGTTTGACTATTTGCCATCATCTCCATGCTTAAAAATGGTTCGTATTTTCCATTTGTAAATCTATCGCTGGATAAATAATGTCGTAAAAATCCATAACCTCCATTGTATGCATATGCCTGAAAAAGTGGATTTTTTACATGTCTTTGTAACCAAAAAAGATATTTTTTAGCAAACAGTAGATTTACTTTTGGTTTGAAGAGTTCATTGTAGGAGGTTATATTAAAATGAAGCTGATGAGCTAAATTATCTACAACAAAAGGCATAAGCTGCATCAGTCCAAGGGCGTATGAAGTTGAAATAGCAGATGGGATAAAACGACTTTCCTGACGCATAATAGCATATATAAATGCTTGATGCTTTAAACTTAAATTATCGATCATATCTTGATATGGCGTAATAAAATTATGAATCTTATACCTATAAGCACGTGAAATAATAAATGCCTGGACTGATTGAAGATTTTTTGCCTGATATTCTTTAGCTAGACTAAATAGTTTATCATAAGAAGTGCTATAAATTTGTTGTCTTATTTTTCTCCAAACAAATGGATTATCTATATTTGTGTTTCTTATAGCAGGCTTTGTATAAACTTGTGTAAAATAATTATTTATCTTTACATGTAAAAATTCTTTTGCATACAAAGTATATAAGTTTATAGTAGTTGATGCCGATAAAAAATGCAAGTAAGACTTATTACCGCTCACTAGATATTCCCAAAAAAGTATTTTATCTTGCATACGTGGTGAGGTTGCTTTCATGTATGCCATACTGAGGTACTGTTTTGCTTTTTTGGGTTTATGAAGTCTTAGAGCATTTAAAGACAAATAAAAATTACTTTGTGGGCTTAGCTTGTCTGCATCAAGATAAAGCAAAGCATGGTGCAGATTATTTAACTTATAATCAGTTACGGCAATTTTTATAAACGTAGCAAATTTACTAGATTCCATCAGTTTGTCTAGCACGTTTATGCTGTATTGATGGTTAAAGTGCTTGTTTCGATATTTACTCCCACTTTGATTGAAAACTTTCAATACCGTATCAGCAGGATACTTTAATAATGTATCCGCAAGAGCACCATGCCCCATAAATGAAAGATAATTGGCTGTATCATTATCATCAATATTTTTAGCAATAAATAAGAGTCTGCTTGCCTTAAAAAAAGTTGCCTTATATGGCGAAAGTGCAATATCAAGACATTGCATATTGGAAGTCTGAAGTAACTTTGTCTTAGATAGTGTCATGCAATACGTTATAAAGTGCAATTTTTTAGAACCGCTTCTTTTTGAGTAAGCTAGTAAAAGTTTTCTATTGAAAAAATCACTTTGATCAAACGCTAACTGGGCATTACGTGGAGTGATTTTTTGTTGCAGATATTGCCATATCATAAAGTCTTTAGCAATAGATTTTGGCTTATCATTAATCTGATGCAAAGTAATATGTGCGTCTAAATAAATGCACAATCCAAAAGCTATAAAAAAGAAAATCCGTATCATACAATGAGAGAATTTAAGGCACTACTTAATAATATAGTTACAATTTGCAAAACAACGATTATAATAAGCGGAGCTAAATCTATGCCATTAAAAATAGTTGGGACAAAACGCCTGACAAACGTATATGCCGGCTCTGTAAGCCTATACAATATTTGTACAATTTTATTTCTAGGATCAGGATTAACCCATGTTAGTAATGCTGCGACAATAATAACCCACATGTAAATATTAATAAGACTGATAACAATACTGCCTAATTGAATGATAATTTGATTCATTTTACAATCTCTTTTATATAATTTTTTAGATATGGATACAGGTCTGAGAGTTCAGGTCCATGTTCGCTCCCTGTTAAAAGCAAACGCAGCGGTTTAAAAAAGTTTTTTCCTCTTAATCCAGTAGAGTTGACAATATGGTTTTTAAATTCATCAAATGTTTCAAAGTGGGGTGCTATTTTTATTGACTCACGAATCAATGCTGCCGGTTTAAAAAAGTCATCAGGGATTACTTTTTCATCGAAAATAGAACCGATTTTATCTCTAAGCTCTTTTAGTGTTTGGGCTTCATCAAGATATATTTTGGCGATATTACCAATGTCTTCATCCGCAAAGCCAACATATCGTGACAATTCTTTTGAGTCCATAAGTTTTAAATGTTCACGATTAATAAATTTTAATTTATCTAAATCAAATCTTACGGGTGCTTTTGAAATTTTAGTTATATCAAACCATCCAACAGCTTCTTCAAGTGTGAAAATCTCTTGTGGGGGCGCGTTGCCTATTAAAATCAGATAATTAGCAATCGCTGAAGGCAAAAAACCTTCTTCAAGCATCCATTTTACACTAGATGCGTTATCTCGCTTACTCATTTTTTTACCAAGCTCATTTAGTATAATAGGCAAGTGTGCGTATTGTATCTCTTTGGTATAACCCAATGCTTCTCTGATTGCAGCTTGCTTTGGGCTATTGCTGACATGATCTTCTCCGCGAATAACTAGCGATACGTCACTAAGCATATCATCAACTCCACAGGCAAAATTATAGGTTGGAGTTTTATCTTGACGCATAATAATAAAGCTGTCTATTTCATCTGGCGTAAACTCTATTTTACCTTTAATTAAATCGTTTATGATTACGTTGTGCAGCGGTTTTTTTAATCGTACTACAAACGGATTTTGATTGTCTATTGTTAGTTCTGCCGGTAAATTTTCACATGCCCCATCATATCTGTAAGGTCGTTTTTCTTTCTTAGCTTTCTCTCTGCTTAGCTCTAGCGTCTGTGGTGAACAAAAGCAATTAAAGGCTTTTTTATTATGGAGCAGATCAAGAGCCATCATGCTATGAAATTTAAAATTTTTACTTTGATATATGACCTCTTGATATTTGATACCAAAAATTTCTAAAATTTCTAAAATTTCTTTATCTTTGCCCTTAATATTACGCTCTTTATCCGTATCTTCTATCCTAACTACCAAACCCTCATGTTTTTGCTGTGCTACTATATAATTAAACAAAGCAACTCTAAGATTGCCTATATGCATATCGCCTGTCGGACTGGGTGCAAAACGTAACATAAAATTCCTATACTGTTTTATTAGGCGTAATTTTAGCCTATTATTGCTTAAGAGCAACTCTAAATACTAAAAAAATTAAACAAATTAAATAGATAACTGATGAGATATGGGATGGTTGGTGACTCCAAGGGGATTTGAACCCCTATGGCAAGGATGAAAACCTTGAATCCTAACCATTAGATGATGGAGCCGTCACTAAAAGTGAGGCTGAAATTATAATTAGTTACTTATTAAAAATAACTTAAAATAAAGATCTATTGGTCTTTAAAAAAGTTTCTAAGCGAACGTATAATAATCGCATTTTTTGATATGCTTTCTAATTTTGCATTTTCATTTACAATTTCGTATAAATCCATAGGAAGAGAGATCGAAAATGTTTTTGTTTCAATCTTTTTCTTTTTTGAAATCATAGAGATTATATTAGATAGCAATTCAATGATTTTTTTAGTATCGATAGGTTTTTGTATAAAACTGTTTACTCCTATCTCTATGGATTTAGATATTTTATCAATATCATTACTAGCAGAAATCACTATCAAGATTTGATTTGGATTGCTTTTTCTAACTAGGCGAGCAAGCTCTATGCCGTCTAATTCCGGCATTATAATATCTAAGAAGATGATATCAGGATGAAATTTTTCATACATCGCCAATGCTTCTTTGCCGTCAAAAGCAGAGTAAACATCTTGAAAAAAATTTTTGAAAGTCGAACTAAGTAGCTCATTCGCCACAGCTTCATCTTCAACCACCATGGCAGTTAGTCTTTTTGTTTGTTCTGATAGTTGAACTAAGTCTATACTAGACATACAAATCCTTTTTAAATTTACCGTTATGGTATCATAACAATAATAAACAAAGAATTAACATTTTAAATTACATTTCAACACAAGGGCATCTCTAAAATCATATAAATAGTTCTACTGTGATTTAAACTGCCCAAGCCATTGCCGATCATCTTCGGCTTGATTATCTTTTTGCGTTAACAACGAAGATATAATATCTTTAAGATCAGATTCGCTCATAAATTCTAAAAGTTCTATATTTATTGATGTTTTTTTGACATCTTCATGATTATTTAGTAAGTTTTCTATATCTTTTATTAATTGCTGTTTTTTATCCATTAAGGTACTTGTAGCTAAATTTGTTTATCGGTATCACCGATATACAATTGCCTTGGTCTGGCTATTTTCATATCTTTATCATGTTTTAGCTCTATCCATTGTGTTATCCAGCCAATACTTCTACCAATTACAAAGATAATAGTAAACATAGACCTTGGGATTTTTAGTGCGGTTAAAATCAATCCTGAATAAAAATCAATATTTGGATACAGCTTTCTTGAGATAAAATAATCATCAGTCAGTGCAATATCTTCAATTTTTTGAGCAATATTAAGTAGGTTATCATCAACATCAAGCTCATCTTTTAACTCATTTAATAAGTTTTTTAGTATAACGGCTCTTGGGTCAAAGTTTTTATACACACGGTGCCCAAAACCCATCAATCTAAAATTATCACCTGGATCTTTTGCTCGTTTAATAAATTTATCTATATTATCTATAGTGCCAATTAGTTCCAATTGAGTCATTACGGCTTCATTTGCACCACCGTGGGCTCTCCCCCACAATGCATCAATTCCTGCGGAGATAGCCGCATAAGGGTGAGCGCCAGTAGAAGCAACGCCTCTGACAATAGAAGTTGATGCGTTTTGTTCATGGTCAGCATGAAGAGTAAAAATAGTGTCAAGCGCTTTTACCTCAACATCAGGTATATAAAGATTTTGACTTGGATATGCTCTAATCATATATAAAAAATTTTCAGTATATGAACGGTTTAGATCTGGATATATTAAAGGAAGACCAAATGAACGTCTATGGCTAAATGCTGCTAGGGTAGGGATCTTGGCAATAATTCTTTTTGCCATTGTTTTGTATTCAGCTTCACTATTAATGTTTAAATGTTCAAAATAAAATGTTGATAAAGCAGAGACAGCAGATGATATCATAGCCATCGGATGCGCTTTGTCTGGAAAAGCATCAAACAGGTTTTTAATACCCTCATGCACAAAAGAGCGCCTTCTTAGTTCTATATCAAACTCTTCTCTTTGCTCATCTGTCGGCAATACGCCTTCTAAAAATAAAAAGCATACATCCAAATAACTCTTTTTTTGGGCTAAATCATCAATTTTGTATCCACGATAGAGTAATTTGCCTTTTTCTCCGTCAATGAAAGTAATTTTTGATTTACAACTAGCCGTAGATGTAAATCCAGGATCATAAGCAAACATTCCTGTTTGTGCATACAATTTTTGAAAATCAATTGCATCCGGACCAATACCTGAAGATAAAATCTTGAAATCATAACTCAAATTGTTTATGTTGTTTGTTAATGTTACAGTTTTTTTCATAGCATCACCTTTAGTGGTTATATATAACTATATTAATAGTTTGGTTAACATAATGTAAATTCTATTGAATAATTATTTTGTTACACCTGGATTCAATCTTATGCATTGCATGGTTGGAGAACTGTTTTTATTACTTGAGCTAAAAATGATAACACAATGCATGATCGGCTTAGACAAGGTATTGAATTCATACACCCTGGGCTCCCAACCACTTGTCTCTAGTTTCCACTTAGCCAACGGTTTAACTTTCTTAAATCCCATTGATGATATCACAGACCACATACCGGCTTGAACTGATACTACTAATCCAACAGATACGACTAAGCCTAAAATTATTTTTTTCATATATTTTCCTATCCTTAAATTTTGATTATTTATTTTTACTATACGTTAAATCACCATATGGCTCTATACCTTCTATTAGTTTACCGGGGGCTTTAATTCTAAATTGCTTATTGATATTAGTTTTGCCATATACAAGCTGAATTGCCGAACGTTTAACACCAAATGTTTTGGCTAAAAATTTTATCATATAATCTGTAGCCTTACCGTTGTCAGGAGCAGCTTTTACGCTGATTTTTAATTGATTGGCTCTTATCTTGCCTATAACGTCTCTTTTACTGCTTGGAGTACCCAGCACATTTAAAATCAGTGTGTCTTCATCCCATTTATAAAAATTCTCTTCACTTGTCATTTTTGTAAACGCCTTTGCTTATCAAGGTAGGTACAACTATAAGCCGGGTCTTGTTAAAAGTTGATATTAATCTATATTAATTTTCACAAATTAATTAAAGCGAAACAATAGTAAATGTAAGACTCTAACCATCTGTTTCTTGCTACTAGGTTGGGTTTACAAGCTATCTATATTGCTATAGATACTGGCAGTCTCTTACACTGCCCTTTCACCTTTACCGCATAAACGGAAGTTTACTTTCTGTTGCACTTTCCCTCATATTGCTATGGCCATCTGTTAGATGGAACCCTGTCTTACTGTAGCCCGGACTTTCCTCTTGAACTTATCATTCAAGCATCAACTCGTTGTACCTTTTAAAATGATACCAAAAAAATAATTTATTTTACTAAAGAACAATCGTTCATTATAGATATAAGCATATATTAACAATTGTTCATATATAATAATTTGTTGATTAACAATCGTTCATTACATATTGTTTTCTTAAGAACAATTGTTCATATAAAAATATACAAAAGGGTCGTAAATGCCACAAAACAGGGACAAAACAACCAAACAGAGGATTTTAGAATCTGCAATGAAATTATTTGCGGAGCTAGGATACAAAAATGCTTCGGTTAGAAAAATTGCGAAATCAGTCGGTATTAGAGAAAGTGCTTTGTATAATCATTTTAAAAATAAAGAAGATATATTTTTGCATATTGCTTCAGAAATTTTTACTACTCCTTTTAATCATGATGAAAACATGTCAACTACTATTGCTAAATCCAATAACCCTAAAGCTTATTTACATAAATTTGCAACAGAGTTTAAATTGATAACATTTGATAAAAATAAAGAGAATTTATTTAGGATCATGATGATTGAACTGTTTCAAAATAAAAATCTTAGAGATGGTTTTTTAAATGAATTTCATAATAAAAACATTAAAATCCTAGCACCAATCTTTTTTACTATGATGCAAGAAGGACATGTAAGATCATCAGATCCTATGGTAATGGCGCAAGAGTTTTTAGCTCCTCTTTTTTATCTTCGTTTACATGTAACACTATTAAGAATAGACTCTCAAGCAACAACAGCCCTGTCTTCACAATTTGAAAAGCATGTTGATTTTTTTTGGGAAGGCATAAAAGTTGGATAATAAAAAAAGAGCTGTATTGATAGCAAGATATGAAATAAGCTATAAAATATGCATATATTTTATAGCGGCACTAACATATGCTTATTTTGCAGGTTTTAGTATGCAAGATGACGGCTTAAGAAATATCGCATTTGCATATCATCAAAACATCATGCACTCCTGGGGATATGTATATCCTCATTCATTATTTTTTTTACATTATGATCCATGGCATGTATGGGATAGTATATTGGCTTTTTATTTAAAATTTTTCCCTTATGACAAAGTTCACATGGCTATTAATTTTACCGCCTTGTTTAGTCTAATGATATTACTTGAACTATTATTTAAAAAATTTTCGAAAATAAACTTTCATACTCTGTCTGTGTTTTTTATATTGATGATTACTTCTATTGGTTGTAGTAGATATATTAACGTCAGACCTGACTTATTATCCGGCTTATTTTTAATGCTTGCTTTACTGCTTGATAAACGTTTAATCTTTTTGTTTATTCTTACTATATTGTACTCTAGTAGTTACTATCTATTTTTTTTATATACAGGCTCGATAGGTTTAGTGTATATGATATTAAAGAATTATAGAGCATTAATAGTGCTTGTCATCGGTTCTTTGATTGGATTATTTATTCATCTGTCATATGGAGGTATAGATTTTCTTAAAACAGTATCATACTTACTGCATGACCAAACCTTAAGAGATGGTTTGATGGTTGGTGAAGGTCAGCCCTTATTTAGTTTTATACATATTTTTAATTATTATGTTCTTGTCGGTCTTTGTCTTACTGTTACTTTTACGCTGGCTTACAAATTTTATCGTTATTTTAAACAACAACCAATCGCCCTACTCCTTTTAATTATGTCACCGCTTTGGCTGGCTCAAATAAGATATTTTGAGATACTTCAACCACTATTTTTTCTATACCTATTATTAGAGAGTAAAAAAATCATAGATTATATGCTCTCAAGACGAGTCAAATATGTTATTTATAGACTGACTCATATATTTAAATCGCTAACATTTAATCAACTTTTTATACTGCCTGCGCTACTTTACACCATTGCAATTCTGGGCTATTCTATGAGTACGCATAATCATATAAAAACTCTGCGAAACAAGATATTTTATAAAGATAAAATCTTTAATAATAAAATCATACTATTTAATACTTTATCTTCTGATATCTATTACGCTTCATACCTAAATCCTACTATCAGATTTGTACCTAGCTGTAGTATAGGATGGTTTAGAGGCAGTAAGAAGATGAAAAAGATTTACGTACAGATGATGAAGCCACGCGGCATCACGCCAAAAGAGCTTAAGACGCTCCTTACATACGTGCATGCCAGTTATTTTTTTCAGGTGTTAAATAATGATAAACAAACACTATCATTTAAAAAATTAGACAAACTTGGCATCAAGCCCATTATGATAATAGATAATAAAATTTTATTTAAAAATATCAATCTTAAAGGAAAATTATGAAAATTGCTGTATTAATACCGTGCTTTAATGAAGAAGCAACCATTGAAAAAGTTATTTTTGATTTTAAGCAAACTTTACCGCAAGCTAATATTTTTGTATACGATAATAACTCAACAGACAACAGCTATATAGTTGCCAAACAAAATGACGCAATTGTTAAAAAAGAGTACAAGCAGGGAAAGGGCCATGTTGTGCGTTCTATGTTTTTGGATATAGAGGCTGATATATATGTTATGGTTGATGCTGATGACACTTACCCGGCACAAGAAGTCTTAACATTAATCGATCCAATTGTAAGCTGTGAAGCTGACATGTGTGTTGGAGACAGACATTCCAATGGAAGCTATTTGCAACAAAATAAAAGGATGTTTCATAATTTTGGTAACAACCTTGTTGCAAAACTAATCAATACTTTATATAAAGAAGATTTAAAAGATATTATGAGTGGATATCGTGCTTTTAATAGAGATTTTGTTAAACATTTCCCAATCCATAGTGGTGGTTTTGAGATAGAAACTGAAATGAGCATTCATGCGCTTGACAAACGTTTTAAAATAAAAGAAGTTCCCATCTCATACAAAGACAGAGAAGATGGAAGCGTATCAAAACTAAATACATATACTGACGGATACAAGATACTCAAAACTATATTTTGGTTATTTAAAGATTATAAACCGCTTATGTTTTTTTCAATAATAGCTGGAGTATTTTTTATACTTTCTTTAGCAGCAGGGGTACCCGTAATAGTTGAATTTGTGCGTACGCATTATATCGCAAAAGTACCGTCTGCTATTTTAGCAGTCGGTCTTATGCTGATATCGATCATGACACTTTTTATAGGCTTTATCTTAGATACTGTTACAAAACAGTATAAAGACAATTTCGAATTATTTAGATTAAACAATAAATATAAATAAATAATTGCTATCTTGATTCATTATTTCATTGCATTAGTAATAGAAGCATTTGCTTTAGTCATAATAGTATTTTTTTGCCCAGTCAACCAAACATTTATGCCTGCTACTAAACCCACTCCGATAAGTACAAGTAATAACGCAATCATAACACCACTCAAACCTTTTTGAGACTTAAATCTTTTAAAAAACTTTTTTAACATAAATATCCTTTTATAATTTGCTGTTGATATTATACAATATTTGTATATCTTATGTCCAATAAAATATCAATATATTTAATATAACGTTTTTACATACTTAATTTTTACAATAAGTAAACCGCCTTGAAATCCATAATACATGTGAGAGCTTTCTGCACACATTTTTATAACAATCCTGAGTAATATTGATCCATACACCTCCTGTTTTTGTTTGTTGCTTTAAAGTCGATATAAATTTATGTCCATATATCCAGATACCTTGAATGGTTCCATTTATTGGTGTTGATCTTATAAATATCTTTTTAGTTGAAACCATGCAGTTATGCTGAATCAATTTAAGAGGTTTTTGCTTGACAACTTGCTTAACAACTTGAACACCCCTTTTTGCCTGCAGAATTATTTGGCTGTTTTTAGAAGTAGTGATATTGTTATCAGAGGAATTAATATCCTTTACCGATGTATTGTTAACAATAGCTACGTTACCAATTGTACCTTTTTTCGGAGTCAAGACGATTGTGTCTATTTTTTTACTGCTGATTTTATGTTTATTTTGTATATCTAGAGTTTTTACAGTCGTTGTGTTATCATCACTGCCTAAAAGATTAAGTTTTTGACTGCTTTGTTCAAATCTGTGGTAGAAATGTGTGTCATTTACATCTGTTTTTTGATTGATGATTTGCGGTACCAGAAAAAATAGCAGATCATTTTCGCTATTGCTTGTTGAATCATTTCTAAACAATCTGCCTATAAGTGGTAAATCACCTAAAAATGGGATTTTGGATTTTGTAACAGTGCTTTGTTTATGTAGACGTCCGCCAAGGGCTATAACCTGTCCTGATTTTGCAACAATATTGGTGCTGATATGTTTGCTTAAAAAAGATGGTACCACAACACCGCTTCCAAGACTGACATCATGCGCTTTATCAGGATCAAATTCACTATCGCCTATTTTTACATCTACATGTATATAATTGCTATGATCTAAAAATTTTGTTGTTAGTACAAGTTTTAGTCCATACTGCTTTTTTTTCAGCTGAATAGTAGGCGGATACCCTGCTCCGGTCTGTGTTAAACCTATGGGAATATACACATCTCCTCCGACTTGAAAGCTTGCGTTTTTATCCTCTGTTGTTGTTAAAACAGTATCATCCAATATTTTAGCGATTCCTTTTGTTTGCAAGAATTTCAGTGTACTGGTCAAACTATGTGTACCTGATCCCCCAATAGTTGAAAATTGACCTATATTATTTAACAGCCAGCCGCTGAAAGTTGCTGATGTTGCTACTCCTGGGTTTAGTGATGCGCTTATATATTGATTAAAAAAACCAAGTCCGGTTATTCCTCCCAATTGCTTTGCTTTTGTGTTGTTAATCTGAACTAAATACAGTTTTGTTCTCACCATTTTATTAATTTTAGTTGTAGTTGTAATATCCATAATTCGCTTTAAATTAAATCCGGCATTTGCCAAAAGTTTATAAACGCGCTTCTTTTCATGCGGATTTGAAAAGATTCCTGATATAATGATTGAGCCATCGCCTATGCGGTGGAGACGAATCTTTGGCTGTATTGTATTAATCATACTCTGTATGAATGCAAGATTCTGATTTACATAGATTTGATAGTTGAGTATTTTTCCATTACTAAATACAATAAGCATTGAGGTATTGCCACTTTTTTTACCATATAATTTTAATGTTGTAAAAGAACTATGCGGCATATTTAGTAAAGACACATTTATAATTCCTTTACTTCCGATAATAATTTTAGATATGCCTCTATTTAGCTGTAATACCTTAAATTCGTTTTGAAACACCACTATATCTTTTGCCAAGATTATTATAGATGACAATAGCATTGCTAATATAATTTTTTTCATTTTTTTCCTCTTTTATTTACAGATATACTTAACTGAACTGTTTTGATCTTGATATGAATATGTAATCATATGTGCTTGCAGATTTTTATTGAAATATCTACTTTTATACCCATAAGATACTGTTACATCAATGGTATTGGGTGAAGGATTGGGTTTTTGAGATACAAGTTGAATCGAAGTATGATTTGGGCATAGAGATGCAGCATTTTTGAATGCAGATTTATACATGCTGCTACCCTTTATATTTGTTATATTTTGCTCATTATCCAATGCGCGTGACATAATGTTTGATATTAATATTAGGTTATTATCAACTCTCATAACACCCCAATAATCTGTCAGTAAAATCACAATAAATGCTAATGTTGGAATAACAACTAAAAGCATAGCAATAATTTGAGCAAATCCAAATCCGCTTCTCCATGCTCTAACCTTTTTATTCATAAACAATTTTAACCGAATGATGATTTCGTTTCACATTATGCAAAGATCTATGTTTATGAAGATTTGTCAAGTGTAACATCAACATCTTTTTAGTGTGCTCAAACCGGCTATTAGACTTACCGTTGCATTTCACAATCCATAACTGCCCATCATAGCCATTACTTGAATAATATCTCATACTATCAAGCGACTGTGTTTTATAATACAGCGCTAATAAATTAGCGATGCCGCTTGGAGAAAGCTCCATAATTACACTATCTGCAGTTACAACGGAGTGTGTTTTATCATGTAGATGAATTATAAATGTATTTACCAATTTATGTTTATATAAAAAACCTTTAACCGCTACATGTAAAGCCACATATCTTGTTTTAAATATCAATTGACCATGTTGGTTATGTGACGGCGATACCGTAACTATATCAACCTTGTCTCCCGCATTCAATGGTGAGCTAAAATTTTTAAACATGTTTATAGGAACAGAAATTGTATCTACGCCTAAATGTTCAATTGTTTGGTTTGTCTTATGTGTTGGTTTTACTACTGTTTTTATAGGTTGTGACACATCTTTTAAATGCTTTATCAAAGATAACTCTTTTTTCTCAATCGGCATAAACTTTAAGATATCCTCTTTTGCATATTTTCCTACAATCTCTGTATAAGGCAGAGGTTTAAATGAGATAAGATTAATCGGAAAATGTTTAGCTACGATATCTTCAGGCTTTATTTTAGATCCGAGTTTTATAAAATGTTTGGCAACAAACACATTTATCGTCGGTTGAATCATTTTATGCATATTGTTTTGTTTAAAGTAAAACCATAGCGTTGTAGATGATAGAAAAAATATCGCTGATAACATTATGGCTACTAAAACTCTTCTTTGTTGTTGTCTCATTTATATCCTTTTATGTGATAGATTTCATAAGTACGCCAGCAATCATAGGAAACATAATAATTGCAATAATAGCAGGCAGTATAAATATAAATACAGTCAAGGTAATACCTATATTCATTAGTGCCGCTTTTTTTTCAACACCCAAGATATCAGCTTCTTTTATCTCAATAGATTGATTTTCAAATATTTCTTTAACGCCTATGCCGGTATCTTCAGATAGTTTCATAAAACCAACAATAGTTGCAATAGCTTCTGAAGATGTTCTGTTTGCTAGATTAGCATAAGCTATATCACTATTGTAGGTTATAAATTCTTGTTTAAAGCGGCGTGACTCTTCAAGCAGATCCTCTCCTATGACACCTGCACCTTCTGTTGTAACCGTATCAATAGCATTATGAAGACCGCCTCCCCCTTCAAGGATAATAATCAACAGATCTATAAAGACCGCCAAGTCATTATCTATTTTTTTAACTCTTGCTTTTTTTTGTTCATCAACATAGAGCATAGGCATAAAAACAGCAATAGAGATAGAAATAATAAACACCAATATTTCCATCAGCCATGACAGATGAAACAAAAAGCTAAGTAAAAAAACACTAACTCCCGCAATGCCGGCAAGATAAATTATCTGTTTGTACTCCTTCTTGGTGATACCGGCTTGAACCAATTTTAGCTTTAGTTTATCAGCTTTATTGGTAGTATCTGAAAAAATACCAAAACTGTTCGTTTGGAAAACAACTTTTATCCACTCTCTATGCTTACGCAAAAGATATAAAAAATAAAAACAAAAAGATAAAAAGATAACAAATGATACCATCATTACAATATTTAACATAAATATCATTTTTCAATCCTAGTAATAATCCTATTTATAAACAGTCCGAATATCACCCACGCGATAATCCCTAAAAGTTCAAACCTGCCATAATGACTAGTCATATAAAAATGTTGGATTTTACCTTGAAAATTTGCATTTAAAGCAAAATATAAAAAGACAGCAATACCGGCTATGAGGTATGAGCCCACAGAACTCTCTCTAGTTACAACATCTATCTTTTCTTGCATTTTTTTTCTATGTCTTATGGTTAATTCTACTTTGTGGAGTGTTTGTGAAAATCTTCCGCCACTTGCCCTTCCAATTTTAACAGAAAGTGCAAATATCCTTAATTCTCGCGACTTGATATATTTATTCATATTATCAAAGGCATCTTCTTCTCCGATTGTATTTTTTTCATGAAAAAATCTACTAAATACATTTTTAAGCATAACAGAGCTTGAAATATCTACAGCTTTTTGTAGTGATTGCTCAAAGCCGACACCATTTTTCATCATTTTCACCAAAACAGAAATAACAATCGCCAAAGCTCGATTAAACTGTATAGTTTTATATGATATGATTAATTCTATAATCCAATATGAAATACCGCTGCCAACTAACAAGCCAAGAACAACCCCGATGTAAATATTTTTTAAAAATATAGAAAAAACTAATATACACAACGATAAAAAAACAATTTCTACAAAAAACAAAACAACGTTGGAAATATTCTCTATGCCTAAAAGCATTTTTTTACTATTTAACTTGCTTAAAAACGATCTCTTTTGTGATACGTTTTTATAATCAAGCAATTCTGTGTCACTAGAATTACCTAGTGAAATCATCTGCTTAATATTTCGTAATTGATATATTTTTCTTAAATATCCAAATATTTGCAACACCAACACTGCCAAAGCGCTACTGCTGATAAAAAGCAAAATAACCTCGATAATAATCTTCATTTTATAAGTTTGACCATCTCTCTACAATATTTTTACCATCACTATATGAATTTTGAATAATCTCAGCCATATAATTTTCCTTCCATCCACACATTCTTGATGGAGGAAAATGAATCAACTCATCTATAACCATATCTTTGGTAACTACAAAGTCATTATCAAAAATTCTACTATCCATATCGACACCATTATCTAGCATTTTTTTAATAGCTCTTGAAGATGCAGATACTGCTATAAATTCTCCATGCGAATTCATAGGATTTATGCCCCCGCCTGATCTTTTAAATTCTAAAAGATCAAGCATTGCGACAACTCCGCTCTCTTCCACTCTTTTTTCAGGCTCAGAAATCTTTACTATTCGTCTTGTGCCGTCTGGAAATCTAATTAACTGGACAATCAAATCGACAGCTGAAATAATTTGTGAGCGTACAAAACCCATATTGGCAGTCGGACGGGCTTCTAAAAACATATTTTCGATTCTAACAATTGCCTCTTTTGTATCATCAGAGTGTATTGTTGTCATAGAACCGGGATGACCTGTATTCATGGCGTTTAGCATCGTAACAATTTCAGGACCCCTGCATTCTCCTACAATGATACGCCTCGGACTTGACCTTAATGCGGTTTTAAGTAGTGCTTCGATACTGATTTCACCAGCCCCCTCCTCATTTGGAGGACGAGCCTCAAATGATCTTATGGAATGACACGGCATCTGTGGTTTCATCTCCTTAGTATCTTCGATGGTTAATAATTGATCACCTTCATCTATAAATCTTGTTAGAGAGTTTAAAAAGGTAGTTTTGCCGCTTGAAGTTCCGCCGGAGACAACAATGTTTAACTTACCTTTAATAGCATTGATTAAAAAATATGCCATTTTAAGGTCCATCATACCGGAATCTATAAGTGATTCAAAAAGAAGTGGAATCTCACGAAACTTTCGCAATGTAACATAAGCTCCAGGTTTCCCATCTTTATTTAAATTTGCTGCAACCGGCGGTATCTGGACTTCCAATCTTGATCCATCTGTTAATTTCGCAGATACAATAGGATGTGATTCATCAACTTTTCTGTTTGATGCAGAGAGCATCCTGTTTATTAGTTTTCTAAGTTCCTCCTCGCTTCTAAAGCAAAGTGGTGTGGAGATTGTTTGACCGGCATAAATAATATCAATATAATCTTTGGTATTAATCAAAATATCATTTAAATTATCTCCGGCAAGCTTTATCAAAGTGGTAATTGGTCCAAAATATAACAGATTATTAATCACAAATTCTGAGATCTCATGTTTTAAAACAGCTTTTGGAATGGAATACTCAGAGATATGTTTAACTACAACATCTCGAATCATTTGCTCAGTTAAAGTACCATTTATATTCAATTTATTAACAAAGTCATCATATATCAGACATGCCAATTTATAATAATTGTCATCTCGATACATAAGCGGAAAACAAACCTGATTACAGGTTGAATCTGCAATAGCAGATGTTGATTTTTGCTCTATCTTTGTGGTATCTTTTAAAAATTTTATCTTATCCTTTAGAGCCATTGCTTAAGCCTTGATAAAAAATTTTCAGGTTTTTGTAGCACTGTTTTTTTATTATCTTCGAAATGTTGATGATGATAAAAAAACTGTCTTGTCAGCAATAATAGTTTTTGACTCAAAGGTGCATTTGGGTACAAATCATATACAAGCTTTGCCTCATTCCAACACTCTCTACAATGAGCAGCATCGTTTGGCAAGGAAAAATCTATCTCAAATTGATGCTTTAATCCTCTTGAGAGTATTTTCTTAGCATCATCTTGGGTAATTGTTCCAAAAGAATCTACACGATTTGCTATGAGCCGCGTTTTATTATACCATCCGCTTTTATCAATAATATCTATATATGTCTTTAAAATAGACATTGACGGGATGCTAAATTCGGTAATAACAAAAATTTCATCAGCCATTTCCTGAATATCGACTTCTAGCTCAACATCTTCAAAAACACCAATATCTATGATAATAAAATCAAATTTCTCTTTGATAAAATTGATAAAATTTAAAAATTTTTGAATATTTTCATGTTTCTCTAAATCTTCTCTGTCTGTATGTTTTTGAATCCCGGGCACAAGAAACAAATTATTTGATATTTTATATAAACCGCTACTAAATAACTCTTCAACTTCTAAATTTGGCATCATAGCAATATCTATGATATATTTTTCTGGATTTATAACGTTAAAGAAAAGATTTGATATTGCTTTTGTATAGGCAAAATCCAAAAATAAAACATTTTTATCTTGATACTCATCTGCTAGACATCTAGCTGTATTCATGGCAATTGTTGTAGTACCAATCCCACCACTAATACCTGTAAAAACAGAAATATTGCTTTTTCCTTTTCTTTGTTTTATAACAAGCCGTGAGTCAATAACTAGCCTATGTATATCCACAGCTTTACTGGGACTACTATCATTAATATAAGCATCAACGCCTATTTTGCCTGCTTGTAGTGAAAACTCTATATCATCTTTACCTATTACTATTATATAGATATTGTTTTTAAAATGCATAGATGTGAGTATTTGTAGCTCATTTATAGATTCAACTCTATAAATTAAAACTATGTCTCTATTGTTATTTGTGGCATAAAAGTTGATGAACTCGTTTATGTTGGCAAAATTTCTAACATCTTCAAATTCATCAACAAATTTATTATAACACTCCATATCTGCCTGTGAAACATATGCGACTATCATTATTTTATGCCTTGCATGACGTTAAGCAATTTAAAATGTGTTGTTGTGCCTGGCTGTCCTATCTTAAAGGATGAAGTATTTTTTAGATCTAAAATAAGATTATTGTGTACTTGTTGCTGGTAACTGACAACTGTAAATCCAAGATTGTGAAGTAATGAATCTATTGCTTGATCTTTGGTTGGATTAGTAGGTTTTTTTGCAAAAAGCTGTAAAAAATTACCAA
>WFMO01000012.1 GCA_015489055.1 Helicobacteraceae bacterium
CACGCACAATTGCTTTAAGATTTGTCGCTGCATCTAAAAACTTATCGTCAACATCAGTTGAACTTCGTGTAATCGCAATATCAGCATCACTTAACATTGATAACAGTTCTTTTTTATCAACATCAGCAGCAAAAATATAATTTATATTTTCGTCCTCTTCTAGCATTTTTAAACCTGATTCGTGAATATAATCACAAACAATAACTGTACTTTTCTCCATTAATTTTCCTTTTGTTTATATAAAATTTTTATTTTAAGGCGATAAGCCTTTAATGATTTTAGTAAAAGCTTTATGTTTTGTTTTGTGGATAAATACACCAGTAATTTTACATCATTATTTTTCTTGTTTAGATAATACTTTATTTTTTGTTGTTTTAAAACTTCTCTTAAACAAAAAAGATGATATAAATCTGGTATATAAGCACTTAGCGTATATGCTCTATTGTTAAGTGCGCTAGGATTAAGATCGATATGAACATCTATTTCATTTACTGGATATGCAAATGAATGCTGCACCGCGTCTTGTCCGGCAAGATGTTTTATCCATGGTGCATCAGTAAAACCAACAAAACCAGAAGCATACAAACAATTACCATATAGCATTATCACAATAAAAACAATAGCCTCAAATATATGTATAAGGAGCGATCGTTTTATTGCAAAAAGCATTTCAGTTAAATTTATCTTTTATCAAATCGCCTAACAGATTAGATTCATCATCATTTATATTATGCATAATTTCCTGATTTTTTAAATAATCTAATTTTTTTACCGATAAGCGTATTCGGTCTTTTCTAGTATCGATCATTGCTATGGCAGCTTCTATTTCAAAACCTGTTTCTAGCTCATCTTTTACTAAAGGTGATAAATCCTCGTCTCGAATCAGTGCGTCAACACCGTCTTGCAAAGATACAAAAATACCGAAATCTTTTATATCTCTAATTTTACCCACTACAATATCGTTTACCTTATGTTCTTTAGCAAATTTATCGATAGGACTCTCTTGTAGCACTTTTGAATTTAATGATATCTTCTGCTCATCTTCATTGATTTTAGCTATCTTTACTTCAACTTCGTCGCCTGAATGTAAAAAATCTTTACACTTAATAGTTTTATCCCATGAAGCATCTTGATTATGAAGTAATCCCTCAACTGAACCAACCTTGACAAAAGCACCAAAATCAGTAAGGGACACGACAGTACCTTTAACAATGTCTCCCTCTTGGTATTGTTTTACAAATTCATCAAAAGGTTGTGGCAACAGCCGCTTTAAAGAAACTCGCAACTTGTGTGTTTCTGAATTAATTTCGATTACTTCAACATCAATCTCATCGCCAACATTCAGATAATTGTTTGGATTTTTTATATTTTTATCCCACGTTATCTCTGAGATATGCAAAAATCCCTCTATATCGTTACCTAGATCTACAAATATGCCATATGGCTCTATATTGCTTACAGTAACTGTTATAGTATCACCTTCGTCTAATTCATTTTCAACCTCAACCCATGGGTCAGGATGCACTGCTTTTATGGAAAGCGAAAGATGTCGTTTGTCTTTATCATATGATATAGCTTTAACTGTAACTTTATCGCCCTCATTATAAAGTTTTGAAGGATTTACGGGACCTTTATAAGATATCTCGTTATAGTGAACAAGCCCATCAACGCCGCCTACATCTACAAACATACCGTAACTTGTAATCTTTTTAATAACACCTTCAACGATAACATCATCTTGCATAAGAGCATCAATCATCTCTTTTTTATGCTTGCGTTCTTCGTTAAACAGTTTACGCCTAGAGACTACTATTGAGTTATCTTCAGGATCAATTTTAATAACCTGCGCTTTTAAAGTTTTGCCTATCACATTTACATTATCTTTAACAACGGCTAATGAAGCGGGCATAAAAAATGAAACACCATCGGCTTCTAAAATATAACCGCCTTTATTTTTCTTAGCTACAATGCCCTCAATAACTAAATCTTCAAAATTATCTTTATATTTCTCAACAAATTCTAAAGTTTTTTGCTGTTGTAAAACTTTTCTATATGAGATTTTTGGTCGCTCGTTATAATGTCCCGTGACCATCACCATAATCTCATCACCGACTTTAAAGAGAAGATTACCATCTTCATCTTTTAGCTCATCTAAACTTAAGATGCCTTCAAGCTTATCGCCTACTCCAACTAATGCTCTGTTTTCTTCCTCTTGTATCTCTACTATTTCGCCCTTAGTTACACGATTTGATTCCTGCTTTTTCAGCGAAGCTTCAAACATTTCAGCAAAATTTTCCTCTTCTACTGGTTCATTATCGATTGCCATACAAATTTCCCTTGTTACATAAATATTATGCGATTGTATCAAAAAAAGGGTAATAACTAGATTAATTTAAATTATTCTTACAACTTTTGTATAGAATCAATTACATTTTGTATAATCCAATCAGGTGTAGAAGCTCCTGCGCTAATACCGCAATGGGTCTTTGCCGTAAACCATTTAGGGTCTAGTCCATCTTTATCCTCTATATGATAACTATCGGTGCAATATTCTCTGGCTATATTGAAAAGCTGTTTGGTATTTGAAGAGTTTTTGCCCCCTACTATAATCATAACATCCACTTTTTGAGCCAATCTACGCACTGCATCTTGGTTTTCAAAAGTAGCGTTACAGATAGTATTAAAAATACGAACCTCTTTATATTTTGGAATTAGATAGTTTGCCATTTGGATGTAGTCTTCTATCTTTCTTGTTGTTTGAGCAACCAATGCAACTTTCTCTTTTAAGTGAAGCTGTTTTAAAGCATCTAGCGAGGTAACAACATGAGCACCATTTTGTGCATAACTTCTTACCCCCTTGATCTCAGGATGTGCTTCATCACCGAAAATAACTACATCATACCCTTCTTTGCTCATCTGCTCACATATCTGCTGCGGCTTGGTAACATAGGGACAGGTTGCGTCAACAACATCAATATCGTTTTTATTTAAAAACTCTAATTCATTTTTTGGAATGCCATGTGTTCTGATTACTACTTTATCTCCTTGCTTAAACTCTGATATCTCCTCCGTTAAACTGACATTAAAATCTCGCTCCAATCTCTGAATCTCTTTGGTATTATGAATCAAAGGACCGTATGTGGATGAATTTTTATTTTCTTGGGCAATTTTAATAGCACGCTTTACACCGAAACAAAAACCGTAATTTTCTGCAAGTTCTATTTTCATTATTAATTGTCTCCTTTTATCTAAACAAAGTCTGGCTAAAATTCCTATCACTAAAACTATATCCGGCGGCAAGAAATTTTAACATTAATGTTCGATTTTAACTCGTGTAATTTGTTGTATTAACTTAAAAAAGTTTGGAAAAGAGGTGTTTATGCACTCTACGTCATCAACAATCATACCACATTTTAAACCCGCTATTACAAAGCTCATAGCTATCCTGTGATCTCCATGACTATCAATCTCAGCTTTATGTAAGTGACCTCCATACACACTGTAACCGTCTTCTGCTTCATCTGTTTTAATCCCGCATGCATTAAGCCCTGATATAACAGTTGATATTCTATCGCTCTCTTTGACTCTCAACTCTTTTGCGTTTTTGATCACGCTTACTCCACTAGCGCAGGCAAAGGCGATGGATAAAGCAGGTATTTCATCAATTAGCCACGAGATATTATCTGTAACTCTTACAGCCTTTAACGGACGATATGAAATCACAATATTTCCTATGGGCTCATACTTATCTTCTAACATTTCATACTCAACGCTTGTACCCATTTTTTTTAAAATTTCATATGCTTCTATACGGGTTTTATTTAATGTGATATTTTCTAATTTAACTGTAGCATTTGGAGTTATAGCGGCAGCCACCGCAAAGAAAAAGGCGCTTGAAGGATCTGACGGGATGTGAATTTTGAGTGGCTCCAACGGTGCACTTAACGGATTTATAATGGTTGTTAAATTATCCACACTAAGCTTTGCTCCCATACCGCGCAACATCCTCTCACTATGATCGCGACTGAGTTCAGGCTCGGTGTATCTACACTCTCCATCTGCTTTTAATGCGGCTAAAATCATAGCACTCTTAACCTGCGCTGATGCTATTTTACTGGTATAATCAAATGCTTTTAGCTTCATACCGCGAATACACAAAGGAGCTAAATTTCCATTTTCTCTACCGTCAATATGTGCACCTATACTCTTAAGCGGCAAAACTACTCTTTGCATTGGCCTAGATGAAAGATACTCGTCGCCGCTTAACACAAAATGGCCATCCACAGAACTTAAAAATCCACAAAACAAACGCATCCCCGTACCTGAGTTGCCACAATTTAAAACAGTTGTACTCTCACAGATCTTATCTGTGCTTATTTTAATTGTTGTTCCGTCATCTTGTACTTTTGCACCAAGATTTTTTACAATACCAAGCGAATTCATAGTATCTTCAGCACGTAAAAAGTTTGTAATCTCAGATGTTCCGCGTGCTAGCATACTAAATATTACCGCACGATGCGAAATGGATTTATCCGGTGCGATCTTGGAAGATGAGAAAGCAAAACTCTTGGCTGCTGTAATCTCCGCCCTGCTCATCTTAATTCCAAACCAAGCTTATCTTTAAGAGATGATGTTATCATATCCATGCATGAGACAATCTCTTCATCTTGTAAAGTTTTTTCATCTGATTGCAATACAAAACGGATAGTTAAACTAGTTAAATTTTTAAGAGATTTATCTTCATACTTGTCAACGGGATAAAAACGTATAATCTCATCAGGCCTACTATCTTGTATAGTCTTTTTGATTGTTGCATATTCCATTGTTTTTGGCACTAGCAGACTCAAATCTCTAAAAGATGATTGATATTTTGAATACGCTTTTACATGTACTGTTTCGTAAGAAAGTGCCTCAAAATCTATTTCACACATATAGGTATCTTGTAAATCAAAATCATCTTGCACCGTAGGATGAAGCCTAAACACAGAACCTATAACCCTATTATTTTGCAATATATCAGCACATTGGTATGGATGTCCCAAGCCATGCTTACATGTAGCTTTACTGAGTGTAACTTCGCCTATAACGTTAGAGATCAATTGAACAAAATGCCCAAAATCTATCATCATTGATGTTGTGTTGCTTGTAATTCCTTCTTGCTCAAGGCTACCGGTATATAAAAATGCTGCCTTTACAATCTCTTCTCTTTTATCTGTAAATACAGAGCCGATCTCAAATAAACCCATATTTTGATTGCCTACTTTTTTATTTTGTCCTGCAAAATTCAATAAGTCAAGCAATAGTGTTGTACGCAGGGTATCCATTGTAGTTACTATAGGATTTATAATATCCAACTCACTTTGTACGGTATCAAAGTTATATCTTGCCAACTCTTGTTTATGGGTAAATATAAAATGAATTGTTTCAAAAAAACCGTTATATGCGGCTTTATGGCGATAATGTTTTAATTTTTTAAATTTAAAATATCCCTCAGACAGGCGATTTGCTTCTTTAAGCAGATATGGTTTTGGTCTAATATTGTCAATGCCCGTAAAACGTAGTATCTCTTCAACAATATCTTGTTTGTTTGATATATCATGACGAAATTTTGGTACCGCTGCAATAAATGTATCGCCTTGTGATTTTTCAAGATTAAAATAAAGTTTTTGTAAGATATTTACTATCTTTTTTTTATCTATTTTAGCGCCTATAATATCATAAATCTCACTTAACTTTAAAACTACAACTTCCTCTTCTTTATGATTTAGCACCTCGGCGGTGCCGCCAAATATATCAATATCTCCATATGATTGTAAAAGTAAAAATAAAAGCTTCAAACCCATTTTCAAATCAGGATTACTGCCTCTTGATGACAAATAAAAAGATGATGATTTTTCTATTTTACTTTTAGACATCTGATTTGATATTAAACCTGGTGCCACATAAGATGCTTCAGCTATCGCTAATCCTTCATTTTTATTAAACAAAGAATCTTTCTCCTGCATAACGCCCACAACAGATGCCCGACCTTTGCCCTGCACACATAAAAATCCATTGGTATCTGATTCAAGCGATACAACTGCCTTATCATTTTGTTCTTTTGTTTTAAAGTATTCATAAGCATACAACCGTAAAATGACTCCACACTCATGCGTAACATAAGTAGCAAACGCATCAGCAGTATTTAGCGACTTATACTCTATTTGCGCTAAGCGTAAAGAGATTAGAAATGCAAGTGATATATTTTTAATATCTAAGACTTTAAATTTCAAATTGGCATCTACTGAAGCTGGGTGTTTTAATTGTAAAACTTTACCGATTCCTATTGATGTTTCATCTGTATTTTTATTACTTTTTGATTTAATGCTCCTGTCAAACGCAACGCATAAATCTCTTGCTACACCATAAATACTCAGGCAGTCACCTCTGTTGGCGGTTAGTTCAATCTCTATGAGTGTGTCTTGAAGATAATGGTTGTCCCGTAATCTTGTGCCTAATACAATATTGCCTATACTTTGATCAAACTCAATTATCCCATCATTTGTATCTACTAAAGATAACTCTGAAGCAGAACATATCATTCCATGGCTTTCAACCCCACGCAACTTAACCGCAGATATACTCATGCCATCAGGCATCACGGCACCCTCAAGAGCAACGGCTACATGTAAGCCTTTGCGAATATTTGATGCACCGCATACGATTTGCAGCACCTCATCTGCCACATCCACTTGACAGATATTTAATTTGTCCGCATTGGGATGTTTTTTGCACTCTTTGACATACCCAAAAACTATATTCTCAGGTATATCATACTCAACAACTCTTCCGACTTCTAAACCAATTGAATTTAATGTTTCACATAACTGCTCATTTGATATATCATCCAAATTAATATATTCACTAAGCCAACTTCTAGTTATAATCATACAAACTGCCCCAATAATCTAATGTCACCTTCAAATAAAGAACGAAGATCCCCTATATGGTGTATAAGCATGGCAAAACGCTCAACTCCTAAACCAAAAGCATAACCGCTTACATCTTTGTAGTCCACGGCTTTAAAAACATTTTCATCCACAATCCCGCAACCTAAGACCTCAAGCCATCCGGTATGAGAACAAACACGGCACCCTTCTCCCTTGCAAAACACACAAGATATATCGACTTCAGTTGACGGTTCGGTAAAAGGGAAAAAACTTGGACGAAAACGCACATCAACCTCTCCAAACATATACTTCAAAAAATCCTCTAATATAAACTTAAGATTTGCAAAAGATACCGTACCCTCTTTATCTACTAAAAGTCCCTCTACCTGGTGAAACATAGGTGTATGAGTAATATCATAATCGCGTCTAAAAACCGCACCCGGAGATATCATTCGTATTGGAGGTTTGGTGTGAAGCATTGTTCTTATCTGTACCGGTGAGGTGTGCGTACGAAGTAGCATCTCATCTTTAAAATAGAAGGTATCTTGCATATCGCGTGCAGGATGATATTTTGGAAGATTTAGAGCTTCAAAATTATGAAAATCATCTTCAATCATTGAGCCCATTTCAACAGAAAAGTTCATAGAAGTAAAATACTCCACTATTC
>WFMO01000013.1 GCA_015489055.1 Helicobacteraceae bacterium
GCCATTGCAAGATTTAGCTTAGCTTTATATTTTCCATCACCTATGTTTGTTGCTTTTGCTATACTTTTCATAGCAGGCATACCTGGCATAGCCGGCATAAATGCTCTAAATTTTACTTTCGCATCTTTATACTGCGCGCCGTTTAACTTTACTACTATCGTGTTTGAGCCCGCACTAAGAGCTTGATTTGAGCTCACAGTAGCACTTACACCATGGCTGTGAATATTTTGCGTAAATGCGGCAGCTTGCAACAATGTTGCACTCAGTAGTGTTATGATAAAAGCTTTTGTTAAAGTTTTCATTTTTTAATCCTTTTTTATTGTTTTATGCAATTATAATGATAGTTTGTGAGGAGTTTGTGAGAACTCCTATATTTTTACATTTTTTAAACGAAGAGCATTTGTAATAACAGATACAGAACTAAAACTCATAGCCGTCGCCGCAATAATCGGTGAAAGCACTATACCAAAAAATGGATACAAAACACCGGCAGCTACCGGAACTCCTATGCTGTTATAGACAAAAGCAAAAAACAGATTTTGTCTGATATTTTTCATAGTCGCTCTGCTTAGTTTAAGCACTCTTACGATACCTACCAAATCGCCTTTTACAAGAGTAACGCCTGCATTTTGTATAGCAACATCAGTGCCCGTACCCATAGCTATTCCAATATCTGCAGAAGCTAATGCCGGCGCATCATTGATGCCATCACCGGCCATTGCGACGATATCACCGTTTTGTTTTAATTTATTGATAACATCTGCTTTTTTATCCGGTAAAACATTGGCATAAACTTCATCAACTTGCACTTTTTTTGCAACAGCATTGGCGGTATCTTGATTGTCGCCCGTGAGCATAACCACTTTAATACCTTCCGCTTTTAATTCTTTTATAGCCTGAATAGATGTTTTTTTAATGGGATCTTCTACTCCAAAGATACCGCTAAATTTAGAATCGATCGCCATAAACACAACGCCTTTTGCATTTTTTTGAAGTGATGTTGCCTTATCTTTTATGCTCGACATAGCAACACCTAAAGTTTGTAAAAAATCCTGACTGCCTATAACTATCTTTTTACCGTCAATCTCGCCGGTAATACCTTTGCCCGATATAGCTTGAAAATTTTCTACATTAGTTAAGGCGATATTTTTATCTTTGGCATACTCTATGACCGCATCGGCTAATGGATGTTCGCTTGCTCTCTCCAGACTGGCTCCATATTTTACAACCATATCCTCATCAAAACCATCGCCTATTATCACGGTTGTAACTTTTGGTTTTCCTTGCGTAATGGTGCCTGTTTTATCTATCACTACGGTATTTACTTTTTCCATAGTCTCTAGTGTTTTTGCATCTTTGATTAAGATACCAGACAATGCCGCGCGACCTGTTCCAACCATGATAGAGATAGGAGTTGCCAGACCAAGCGCACACGGACAGGCGATGATCAAAACTGAAACAGCTGCTACGGTTGCGTAGGCTAAGTGTGGCTGCGGTCCATAAAACCACCATCCGATAAATGCCAAAACAGCGGATAAAACAACAGCAGGCACAAAATAACCAGACACCTTATCCGCTAGTTGCTGTATAGGAGCGCGTGAACGCTGGGCCTGAGCAACCATCTGTACAATTTGTGAGAGCATCGTATCACTTCCTACATGTGTAGCCTGCATAACAAGCGTGCCGTTTTTATTTAGCGTTGCACCTATAATACTGTCATCTTTTGTTTTTGTAATAAGTATAGGCTCACCCGTTATCATGGATTCATCTACATTGCTTTGTCCATCCACAACAACACCGTCAACGGGTATCTTTTCTCCAGGCTTTATTCTAAGTTTGTCTCCTACATGCACTAACTCAAGATTTACATCTCTCTCATTGCCATCTTTATCTATTAGGTGTGCTTGTTTTGGAGCAAGGTTAAGTAAAGTTTTGATAGCTGTGTTGGTTTTACTCCTAGCACGAAGTTCTAACACTTGACCCAAAAGAACAAGTGCGGTGATAACAGATGCCGCTTCAAAATATACATGCACCAAACCGCTTTTTGTAAGCATTCGCGGCGGAAAGATATGTGGAAAAAAGAAAGCTATCAAGCTATATATATAAGAAGCCCCGACACCCATAGATATAAGCGTAAACATATTCAGATTCCATGTCTTAATAGAGTTGTAACCTTTTACATAAAACGGCCATCCGCCCCAAAGAACAACAGGAGTTGCTAAAATAAATTCAAGCCACTGTATATCTTTAAGTCCTATGCTGTATGTTGGATCTAAAGCATGTATAAACATACTAAAATGCGATATATACTGCGGAGCCAAATCACTTATCATCGCTATTATAAAAAGCGGCACCGATAGAGCCGTGCTTATCCAAAAGCGTCTGCTCATATCTGCTAGTTCCTCATTTTTCTCGTCTGCCTCAACGGTAATAGGCTCTAACGCCATGCCGCAAATCGGGCAACTGCCGGGTTCATCACGAATGATTTCTGGATGCATGGCACATGTATATTTAGTTGTAACTGTAGGCAAGGCTTCTACCTCTTTTTCCAGTGTCATGCCACATTTTGGGCATGTTCCTGGATGATTTTGATGGATTTCCGGATGCATGGGGCAAGTATAAAAAGTCTCACCTATTTCACAGGAATCATCAATGCAATATATATTTTTATCATCTTGAGTGTCTGTAGTTTGTTTAGTTTTGCTTAGTTGCATATCCTGTTTTTCTGACAAAGTCGAAGCAAGCACAAGCGTCATGCCGCATTTAGGACAATTACCCGGATTGTGTTCGTGAATTTCGGGATGCATGGGACATGTATAATAATCATGCTTACTGTTTTGTTCACTGCTCATAAAACACCTCCTATTTTAATGTTTCTTTTTTCTTTTTGTATTCCTCTTCGTCTATCTTACCGCTGGCGTATCTTTTATCTAAAATATCTCTAGCACTTTCATCAGATATCGTTTTATTTTGATTTAAAAAATATATAAATATCACTATAATCAGAAACATAACTATCCATCCAAATCCCATCTCAGACCTCCATCCGCTCATATCATATCCAAACATCTCACTCTCCTTTTTACCAGGAATTCATTAAAATACGAAGATTTTTAAATATCTCACTCATGTGTTTTTTAAACTCAGCATCAGCATCAACTGCCTTTAGCATATCTTCGATTCCGATAGTTGCCAGTACAGTCACTCCATCTTCTTCGTAAATAGAGATTCTGCAAGGCAGATAAACAGAGATATCCGCAAATGCATTTAAAGCAGAAGATGCGCCTGCGGGGTTACAAAGCTCGTAAACCGTTATCTCTTTATTTATCTCAAAACCTTTTTGTTTTAGCATATTTTTAAAGTTATAAGAACCCAAGATCCCAAATCCGACATCTTTCGCTTTTTGCTCAAGCTGCGCCTTTATAGCTTCTATCGGCCATCTTACTTTTACCTTATAAACCATGCTGGCTCCTTTTTTGTTGTTTTATGCAATTATAATGATAGTTTGTGAGGAGTTTGTGAGCAGAGTTGTAAGCGTACTTTGTACAAACAAACAATATGATATAATAAAAAGTTTAGAAAATCTATACAAAGAGCACTAAAAATATGCCTGATTTAACTCCTGAACAA
>WFMO01000014.1 GCA_015489055.1 Helicobacteraceae bacterium
GAAAAAGCCAACGGCGGAACTCTGTTTCTAGATGAAATAGCAGAGATGCCCTATGCGGTTCAGGCAAAACTTTTACGTGCACTGCAGGAAAAAGAGATACGCCCTCTTGGATCATCAAAACCGATCAAAATTGATGTACGTATAGTCTCTGCTACAAATGCGAATTTAGTACAAAAGATACAAAATGGCGAATTTAGAGAGGATTTGTATTATCGCTTAAATACTATACCTCTAAATATACCGCCTCTTCGCGAACGAACAGATGAAATACTACCAATTGCAAGGCATATTTTAGAAAAGAATTGTAAAGAGTATAAACTAGGAGAAAAAATATTTAGCCAGCAGGCGCAAGCTGATTTATTGGCATATAAATGGCCTGGAAATATCAGAGAGCTTATCTCTGTTGTACAAAGAGCTGCCATACTAAGTGAAACAAATATTATAACAGCGGACAGTTTATATCTGCACAACAGAGGTTTATAAAAAATTTTAGGAGAATTATTATGAGTAAATATAATGTAGCAGTCGTAGGCGCAAACGGAGCAGTTGGAGAAGAGATACTTCGGGTGCTAGAAGAAACCGATTTTCCAGTGGCAAAACTTCTTCCACTTGCAAGTAGTAGAAGTATCGGGCTAACCGTGGAATTTAAAAATCAAGAAATCCCGATACAAGAATTAACTGAAAATATTTTTGAAGATGAAGAGATTGATATCGCTCTTTTTAGTGCAGGTGGAAGCGTTTCTGCAAAATTTGCTCCACATGCAGCCAAGGCCGGTGCTGTTGTTGTTGATAATACAAGTCACTTTAGAATGGATGAAAATACTCCGTTGGTTGTCCCTGAGGTAAATCCTCAGGATATATCATTATGGCAGCAAACAGGTATTATTGCAAATCCAAACTGTTCTACTATACAGATGGTTCAAACACTCAAGCCTCTGCATGACCGCTATGAAATAAAGCGTGTTGATGTTGCAACTTATCAGGCAACCTCCGGTGCAGGAAAATCTGCTATGCAAGAGCTTGTAAATGAGATGCAGGACTTTTTCGCATTTAAGCTTGATGAAAGCAAACATGAGATATTTCCTCATCAAATAGCGTTAAACGTTATACCTCAAATAGACGTTTTTACAGAAAACGGATACACAAAGGAGGAGATGAAAATGGTTAATGAAACCTCTAAAATTTTACATCAACGCATACCTCTTAGCGCAACATGCGTAAGAGTGCCTACCCTGCGAGGACATGCGGAGGCACTAACGGTAAAGTTTGCCCAAGCTGTTAACATTGATGATGTAAAATCATCTCTTGCAAAAGCAAAAAATATTATTATCTTAGATAACCCTAACCAAAATCTATACCCGATGCCGGCAGCCTGTATTGATAAAAATGAAACATTTGTCGGACGAATTAGACAAGATATGTTTGATGATTCTATCGTACACCTATTTGTCGTTGCGGATAATCTAAGAGTCGGAGCTGCGACAAATGCTGTCAAAATAGCACTTGAGTGGATCAAAATGCAGGAACAACTTCAATGATAGAAAGAGTTTTTGAATCACTCCTATGGAATAGTCGTTTCTTTACAATAGCCGCTGTTATATTTGGAATGCTCAGTTCAGCCGTTTTATTTTTGGTGGCGAGCATGAATATCTGGGGCATGCTGGTTGATGTTTATCATGTAGTTTTTTTACATAAACATGAAGCTGATTTTCATGATACTGTTGTCTCAACCATCATAGGTGCGGTGGACTTATATCTTATAGGAGTAGTTTTACTTATATTTGCATTTGGTATTTATGAGCTTTTTATATCAAAAATAGATCCCGCAGCACAAACAGAACATGGCACAAAAGTCCTTGATATTCAATCACTGGATCAATTAAAAGACAAAATTGCCAAAGTTATAGTCATGGTGCTTGTTGTAAGCTTTTTTCAACGCGTACTGCACACCCAATATATCGGCGCTTTGCAAATGCTATATTTTTCGGCTTCGATACTGTTGTTATCGTTAGCTTTATATTTTTTACATAAAGGAAACCACTAATGTCAAATAAAATTTTTATAGATGCCTGTCTAGGCAAAGAAACTCCATATACCCCTGTTTGGATGATGAGGCAAGCCGGCAGATATCTACCTCAGTACCAAAAGGTAAGACAAAGTGCGGGTGATTTTTTAAATCTTTGTCATGACCCTAAAAAAGCATGCGAAGTATCACTTCAACCTGTCGATATCGTCGGTGTTGATGCTTGCATTATGTTTAGTGATATATTAGTTGTACCAAATGAGATGGGTATGGAGTTGTCGTTTATCAAAGGTGAGGGTCCAAAATTTTCTGCGCCAATTGCCTTTGAATCTGATTTAGACAAGCTATTAGGCGGTGATGAGGCTGCAAGCAAAATTACTTATGTTTATGAGACTATTAGGCTTATTAAAGAGCAGCTAGCCGAAGATAAAGCGCTGATTGGTTTTACGGGATCTCCTTGGACTCTGGCAACTTATATGATAGAAGGACAAGGCAGCAAGACATATAACATATGTAAAAAAATGATGTACACAAACCCGCAACTGCTTCATAAGATACTTACAAAAATCACCGAAGTCGTAAAACTGTACATGGAAAAACAGATACAAAGCGGTATAGATGTAGTTCAGATTTTTGATAGTTGGGCGGCGGCTATAGAGCCTTCAAAATATGATGAGTTTTCTTGGAAATATATGATAGAAATAGTAGATTACCTCAAAGAAAAATATCCGCATATACCTGTAATATTATTCCCTAAAGGTGTCGTAGGCTTTTTAGATAAAGTCTATGGCAATTTTGATGTTTTTGGTGTTGACTGGTCCACGCCTATGGCGATGGCAAAAGAAAAGCTAGGAGACAGATATGTACTTCAAGGCAACATGGAACCTTGCAGACTTTACTCAAAAGAAGCAACAACAGAGTCTGTAGAAGCATTAAATATTATCATGGAGGGCAAACGTCATATATTTAATCTAGGACACGGGATACTGCCTGATGTTCCAGTTGATCATGCAAAGCATTTTATAAGCGAATGTCATAGAGTCAGTGCAAAATAATATAATATTTGGGCCGATTCAATCCAGAAGATTTGGCAC
>WFMO01000015.1 GCA_015489055.1 Helicobacteraceae bacterium
GATGTTAATCGTCCATTGAAATTTGGACCATACCAGCTAGCTATTCCGTTAAAGATGTCTCCAACACTGACTGTTGTGGGATAATATGCTACTCCTCTGACCATATACGGGCGCATAGTAGCTTTTTTATAATGCTTATGGGCATATATGGAAGTATTATTGTAGTAACTTCTATTGTATCTTAAGCCTCTCGTGCTACATCCAGTCATATATAATATAACTAAAACAAATAGTAGCAGTCTAGTCATCTAATAGCTAGCTTTTGACCGACTCTTATAATATTGCCGGTTAAATGATTTTCTCTTTTTAAAAGACTAACACTAATATGATTACGCTGCGCTATTAGACCTAGCGTATCGCCCGCTTTTACGATATCATATCTATGGACTTGTTTATGCTGTTTGATCTCTAGATGATGACGCAGGATATGCGTAAAGTTATAGTTTTTGGTAACAACTAACTTTTGACCGACTCTTATAATATTGCCGGTTAAATGATTTTCTCTTTTTAAAAGACTAAGACTAATATGATTACGCTGCGCTATTAGACCTAGCGTATCGCCCGCTTTTACGATATCATATCTAGGCTTAACAGGAAAATAGTTGCGCCTAACTGCAATAGGGATAATTAAACGCTGACCTAAAGATAAAATATTACTGTGCAGATTGTTAAAAGCTTTAATTACCTTATACGATACCCCATATCTTTTTTGTAGTTTATAAAGTGTATCTCCATTTCTTACTAAGTGGATTTCATATATATGTCTATATCTTGCAGGGTGGTATTTTTTCTTAAAAGTTGCAAGTTTGATATATGGAATATATATATGATATGAGCGGACATACGGAGGAGTAAAATTGTACTTTAAATTTCGATTTAATTTTCTTAATTCAGATAATGGAATACCTACAACTCTTGATATGCGCACAAGCGAAGCGCCCGGACCTACATGTACCGTTGCTAGCGAGTAAGCATTGCCTCTATCTAGTAAAAAATCATATTCATGATGAAGTAGATGATGTTCATCACTTCCTACAATGGCCAAAGCTAAAATTTTTCGAATATACAATCTGCTCTCAAGCGGCAATAAATGTTTTCTGGGGTTTAGTAAAACAGCTAACTTGTCAGTACCCGCTCGTCTGATTGCATTTGATAAACAACCGCCGCCACAATTATAAGCTATTGCTGCAAGATACCATTTACCAAATCTTTTGTGTAAATCTAGTAGATACCTTGCTGCGGCTTTTGTCGATGCGATAAGATCTCGTCTTTCATCTACATATCTGTTAACTTTCAGATGAAACAACTTGGCAGTACGAGGCATAAACTGCCACATGCCTACTGCTCGTTTATCAGAATTTGCATCTGTTGAAAAGTTTGATTCTGCCATAGCTAAATATAAAAACTCAGGTGGAATATTGTACTGACTGAGAATTTCTTTTATACGTGGAATAAATATATACGCATCATTCATAGCCTGAAAAAAATGTTTTGATTTATATCTTTTTTTCTCCATCTGTTCCATGGATTTGAGTTGACGATCATATAAAAATGACGGAGGAATATTAAAAGCTCTTAAAATGTTTATATTTCTAGTGTAGTTAGTATTAAACGTTAGTGCAGCCAACAAAGAAAACGGCAAGAATAAAATTAAAAATAAATATTTAATCATAAATTAAAATCCAATAACAAATAGGTTTTGCATTATACCATAAGCATTCTTTGGCAATCTTAAAGTTATTTCAGATTATTTGATATTATACAATATTAAATAATCTTTTAGCATTTTTTGTTGTTAGATCACTAATAGAAGTGATGTCTGCTGACAATAAATCAGATATTTTACGTATAACAAAAGAAGTATATGCAGGCTCATTTCTTTGACCTCTGTGTGGTTCGGGGGTTAGATATGGTGCATCTGTTTCTATTAAGAGCCTTTCTAGCGGGATTTTAGGTAAAACATTTACAAGTTTTTTAGCATTTTTAAATGTCACCACTCCCCCTATTCCAAAATAAAAATTTTCTTTAGCAAGACAAAGCAACTGCTCATCGGCGTTATAGCAATGAAGCACTCCGCCAACTTCTTTGGCATTATATTCAAGTAAGATATTTTTTGCATCATTAGATGCATCCCTTATATGAACAATAAGTGGCTTATGATACTTTTTTGCAAGCATAATTTGCTGTTGAAATATATGTTTTTGTTTATTTTTAATCTGCTCTTTTTCACTATCGCTGCCATCAAGTCTAAAATAATCTAATCCGCACTCTCCAACAGCTACACATTTTTCATGATTTATATATTTTTCAAAATCCAATGTCTCAAAAAGATCCACATCGTACGGATGAACACCGATGGCAAAATATACATTGTTGTACTTTAAAGATATTTCTACCGCTCTATCTAATGTTCGTGGGTCAGCCCCTGGAATAATAAATTTCTCTACTTTATTTTGTTGGGCTCTTTTTATCACTTCATCCAAATCATCATAATATCGTTTGTCATCAAGATGTACATGCGTGTCTATAATCATCTACTCTTCCTCCTTTTTATTGTCTTTTAATAAATCCTGTGCAAATATCTTAGCCTCTTTTGTGACGGTTGTACCGCTTATTATACGAGCGATTTCATTAACTCTCTCATCAAAATTTAAAGATTTGACAAAGCTTTGCTTATCATCTTTATAAACTAAAAAATGTTGGTCTCCCATTGAAGTTAATTGTGGTTGATGTGAGATAACAAAGATTTGAAAGATACTAGATAACTTTTTTAAAACTTTAGCAACACTCATAGACTCCTCACCGCTTAGATTTGCATCTATCTCATCAAGCATCAATACTCCGCTGTTTTGGCTCATAAACTCTGATTTAACTGCAAGTATTGCTAAACGAAGACGGTTGAACTCACCTGTGCTTATCGTGGAAATCTCTGAACCCTGCAGAGTTATATCAATCTTGTCAAAACCCAACAAGGATAACTCTTTATGGACAAGAGAAATTTTTGCATCTTGCAGATAAAGTTGATTTAGATACAGATTTAATTTTTCTTCAAACTGGCTTATATGCATTAAGCGAATTTTGCTTATTTCTTTTGCTAAAATATCCGTTTTTGATTTTAGTTCATCATATTGCTTTTGTAAAGCATGAATTAAATGATCAATATTATCGTATTTTTGTAATTGCAACTCTTTTTCTTCTTTATATTTGATAGCTTCTTCTATGCTGCCATATCTTCGTTTGAGTTCGCTTAGTTGTTCAATTCTATTTAAGATATCTTCGATATCCACATCATCTAAAGATGCGAATTTCTCCTGCGTGGTTTCAAAAATATTACGTAAATCATTCATTGTATCGTTAAAAAATCCACTATCTTTATCTAAATCATCTAAAGCATGAATAACTAAACTCTCATAATCAAAAATCTTATCGGCTGAAGCTATGTTTTGTAATATTTTCTCTTTTTTTGATAATTCTTTTTTGATTTGCAGCAACTCCTCATCTTCGCCTACTATCGGGTTTATATCCATTATTTTCTTTAGTTCAAACATTGTAAACTCTTTAAGTTGTATAACTTTTGTTTGCTCTTGAAGCAGTTGGTCTAACTCCTGCTTTATCTGTTTGTATTGCGTAAAAGTATCTTGAAACAGTTGTTTTAAACCTATAAAATCATTTTGTTCTTGCTGTATGATTCTATCAAGCATAAACAAAAGATTTGCATTTGTAAAATCACTAAAATCTTTTAAACTAAGGTGTCTTAAATATGTTGAAGCGATTGTGGAGATTGCTTTTTTTGATAGACTCTGATTATTTATAAAATAGCGGGATTTCTCTTTTTTTATATGTCTAAAAGTATTAATATCCTGACTTAGGATTCCTATATCATTCATATCAATATCCCATGCGACAGAAGATTCACATACTGATGCATCGCATGAGGCTAAACCCAAAGATGCTAAAATGGCATTCATTAAAATTGACTTGCCGCTACCGCTAGGTCCTGTAAAAACAATGAGACCCGATGAAAAATTAAGCTCACTCTCTTTAAAGCTTAAATAGTTTTTTAAATAAAATCTCTCAATCATTATATATATACCTATTTTTAAGTTCTGACGTATTATACTTTAAACAATTTAAATTAAAAGAAGTAATAAAATGCATGATTTTAATGACAAATGCTATGAACTTTTAAAGCTGATACCAAAAGGAAAAGTTACAACCTATAAAGAGATAGCGCATGCCCTTCATACAAAAGCATACAGAGCAGTCGGCAATGCAATGGCAAACAATAAGTATCTTATTACGCTTCCGTGTCATAGAGTAGTCAGAAGTGACGGCCATATTGGCGGTTTTGCTAAAGGCATGCATGAGAAAAAAAGATTGTTAATTTCTGAAGGAATTGCAATTAATGAAGATAAAATTGTAAATTTTGAAAAATATCTTTACCATTTTTAGTTACTTTTAATCGCCCCAGTTTAATTTCTCTTTTAAAACCTCAAAATAATTAAATTCTTTTTTATGAATTAGTTTTGCGGGATGCTTTGCCAATTTTATACTAATCATATCACCTGCTCCAAAATTATACATATCCTGTCCATCAACAATTAAGAGTGCTGATTTTTCAGGTGTCTTCATATCAATTGAAAAATGCCCCGGCAAAACAACTGGTCTTTGCGATAATGAATGTGGACAAATTGGTGTAATTGCAAAAACATCCGTTAAAGGAAATAAGACGGGACCACCGGCTGAGAGATTGTATGCAGTTGAGCCTGTGGGAGTAGATACGATAACACCGTCACCGTAATAGGTATTAAAGGCCTTGTTATCAACTAATGTTTCTACATGTATCATTTTAGAAATTGACGGTCTGGTAAGCACGATATCATTAAATGCAAATAGCGTATCCGTTGAAACAGATGTTTTGATAGTTACCTCAAGAACAGCTCTGTTATCTATTCTAAAGTCGCCTTGTTTTAATAATTTTACGAAATTTTTTATTTCATTTGGTGAGATATCAGCTAAAAAGCCTAATTTTCCGGCATGAACACC
>WFMO01000016.1 GCA_015489055.1 Helicobacteraceae bacterium
TGCCCTCAACAATCGGTTTTGTAGGTGAGTTATCTGTTTTAATCAGTGCGATTATGGCACACGGAGTTTGGCTTGCCGTCATTGCTGCTGCTTCTTTGCTCTCGGCGGGTTATTTTATATGGGCATTTAGACGGGTGATTTACGGCAAGCAGTCAAAAGTTGTAGCGCTTACTAACTTTTCAATAAACCCTGTGGTGTTTGGCGCATTAGTTATCTTCGCTATTTTGGTAATTGCTTTTGGAATATTTCCGCAATTTTTATTTAGCGGTATAGATAGAGCGTTTGATACATATCATCTTTTAGGAGGCTTAGCATGAGTGCTTTTGTCTTAATGCTTTTTGCCGCACTGTTTAGTTTGGCACTGCATAGAACGTTTGTGTTTAAGCCTTTTGTTTTGCTTATGATAGTGCTAAGCGGATTTTTAATATTTTTAAAAACACCTGTATTAATGTATGGATTTGCACAAAGCAGTGCTACAAATCTGTTTTTGCTGGTTATTTTTATCGCACTTTTAGCATTTACTCTTAGTGAAGATAAAGAGATAAATATAACACAATCACTTTTTATAGGCGCGGCTTCTGTTTTGATTTTAAGAAGTGCCACGCTTTTAACCTTTGTATTTTCTTTTGAGGCTGTTAGCATCATCTCGTTTGCGGTAGTCGGGCATATCAGGTCATCTATTCAAGCTGATGGTGCGGTTAAGATGTTTATATCCGGTGCTCTGGCTACTGCGCTGATTGTTTTAGGTTTGGCTCTTTTTACGTTTGGAGGAGGAAACTTTAACCTGTCTTTGTCCAATATGCATTTTAATGCGTTTATGGAAGTCGGTTTATGGGTGATGCTCGGCGGTATATTTTACAAGTTAACAATTGTTCCTATGCATGCATGGGCGGCTGACAGTTATGCCAATATCAAGCCCTCAAGCGCAGCTTTGCTCTCAGGCATTGCAAAAAGTGTTGTTTTTGTGGCTGTTTTGAAGCTTTTTGAGCCGTTTTTTATCCAAACGTTACATGTAAGTATTTTTATCCTTATAGTGCTGTCTGTTTTAACAATGACGCTTGGTAATATTTTGGCAATGTTTCAAAAAAGAGTCGGTAAAATGCTCGCATACTCGTCAATCGCACAAGCTGGGTATATGCTTATGGTATTTATCGCTGTAAAAAGCTCATATGCGCAGATTGGTCTTTTATATTTGGCAATTGCTTATGTTTTTATGCAAACAGCACTATATCTGCTACTTGATAACATAGGCGGAGGCATAAGCGATATAACGCTTGATGATGTAAAAGGGCTTGTTAAAAAAGATAGGCTGGTATCGTTTTTCTTTGCGGTACAAATATTTTCGCTAGCAGGTGTTCCGTTGCTCGCCGGATTTATGGGTAAAGCTATCGCTACTTATGCAGTCGTTGATGCCGGGTATTGGATTGTGGCATTAATCGCGCTTTTAAACTCAACTTTTTCTATTGGATATTATGGATGGTTTATTAAAAATATCTATTTTGATCATAGCGTAAAACAAAGCAGAGTTATGAGTGTCACTACATCAGCAAAAATTGCTCAAATAATTTTGCTTGGCGGAACTTTATTTTTTGGGATTTTTGCTTTTGTCGTTTTTCATACGAGCTTTTGTTCATTATAGCGTACAACATCAATAACATTAATCAGTTAAAATGCACATCCTCTGTGGCTGAATTTTTGAACTATTTGTAAAAGAGTATCGGCCACAAATTTGGCATCATCTATGCTCATCTTCTGATGACATGGAATAGATAGCTCTGATAGATAAAAATCATCACTTACATGTAAATGCGTATCGCCAAATTTTTCTTTGTAGTAGCTGTTTTGATAGATTGGTTTGTAATGTACCTGAACGCCTATGCCACTGTTTAAAAGATGCTCAAAAATTTCTTGTTTGGGGCATTGCAGTTGTGGAATGAGTACAATAGGGTAAAGATGTCTTGATGAACGAATGTTCTTAGGGATAGTTATTGTAGAAAAAAGCCGGTTTCCTTTAAACCTTTCATCGTAATACAGTGCTATGCGCTCTCGTTTATTTATAAATGATTCTATACGTCTTAGCTGGCTTCGTCCAAGCGCAGCGGCAAAATCTGTCATTCTAAAGTTATGCCCTAGCATCACCATATCAAAACTGTAAAGCTTTTTTTTGACTATGCCATGAGAGCGAAACAGCTTTAAGCGTTTTGCAAATTCTGCATTATCTGTTACCACACAGCCTCCCTCTCCCGTAGTTATCGGCTTAATAGCATGAAAGCTAAAGATACTCATATCGCTAAAAGTACCAATTTTTTTACCATCAATACTGCTTCCAAAAGCATGAGCCCCATCTTCAATAACCAATAAATCATGCTCTTTGGCAATCTTGTTTATTGCGTGAATATTTACAGGATTTCCTCCAAAA
>WFMO01000017.1 GCA_015489055.1 Helicobacteraceae bacterium
ATAATCTTTTTTAAAGAATTTTCAAAGATTATACAATTAATAAAATTAAGAGAAACTATATTTTTTTTAAAAACTTTAATAATTCTTTAATAATTTCATCCGGCTGTGGTGGACAACCTGGTATATGGTGAGTGACTTCAATGTGATCTTGCACAGGAGCCATAATGGCATATGTTTTTTCAAAAACACTTTGCATAAGTGGACAGTCGCCTAAAGTTACAATCCATTTTGGAGAAGGGACCTGCTCTTTGACTTCTAGAAGATGATGATACATATTGGAAGTTAAAACACCGCTTACAAGCAGTATATCCGCATGTCTTGGACTTGCTACAAAATATATACCAAGACCTTCAAGATTATAGTAAGGGTTTGAGAGTGCATTACATTCTGCTTCACAGGCGTTACAACTACCACTATCTACCATCCTGATAGCCAAAGAGCCGGCGAATTTTTTATTTACAAGAGTTTTTATCTCTTTTTTTGTATTATCAAGCTTATCGTTCGTTTTTATTTTTTCTGTTAGTATGCCCGTTTGCATCCGTTTTCGTATAAAATTAATCATAAATCATTTCCTGCATAACTTAAGTCACAACTTTTATTGATAAGAGGGAAATCCGCTATGATATCTTTAAGCATCATAGCGTGGATGACTTGCCAATTTACATGGCTTGGATCTCTTACAAAAAATCTATCAATCAAACCGCCATTAACATCAACGCTCATAAACAGCTCTCCAATAGAGCTTTCAACGAAAGTTTGATATGAGCCGTTATTAAACTTCTCCGGCATCTCTACATGTAAAGGTTTGATATCTTGTAACAGACTTTTCATCATCTCTATAGAGTTATAAATCTCCATAATACGAAGCAAAAATCTAGCTGCCACATCGCCGCTTGTTTGCAGCATTGTTTTAAAGCCGTGTTGTTTATAAAAATCATTATCACGACGATCAAGAGCAACACCGCTGGCTCTTGCCATGACTCCTACAGAGTCATATTTAACGGCCTTAGTATGCGTGAGTATCCCTGTAGTATCAAATCTATCCCATAAAGATGGTACTCCTTTTATCCATTTCTCAAACCATTTTATCTCTTTGTGAAGCTCATCTAAAAAGTTTAAAAACTCTTGATGATCAAAATTTGGTATTTTAAAACTAACAGCATCAAATCCAAATCTATGACCTGTTAATTGTTTAAATATCCGCCTGCTGTCTTCGGCTAATTTTGAGGCAAAAGAGAGTGCTGCGCTAAAGCCTGCATCATTTGGGATAAACCCGATATCTGATACATGGTGGATAAGTCGTTCAAATTCCAATAAAAGAGCATGATATGATTTTATCTCTACGGGTAGAGCAGTCTTTGATGCTTGAGATATTATATCCATGTAGGCTGTTTGGTATGCAACGGATTCGTTACCGCTAATGCGTCCCACTATAGCTCTTGCATCCAAAAGAGATTTATTTTGTACCATTTTTTCGATCCCGCGATGAGTATAAAAATGTCTGATATCAAGATGTAGCATCCGCTCTCCGTCTTGAGAGAATTGAAAATGTCCAGGTTCTATAATGCCTGCATGTATAGGTCCAACAGCGACTTCAAAAACCCCATCACCCCCAACGGTCTTATATTTATATGGTTTAAAATTGGTAAATTCTATCGTTTTTGCGGTAAAGTTTTTTTGCAAAGGGTGTATATCTTGTGGAAATCGTTCGTGATGAAGTAGTGGGCGAGTATCAAAACTGTTTGCAAATACAATACCAAAATCATCAAAGATTTTTCGCTCATACCAAAGCGCAGATGGATATTGATGAGCTATGCTTGAAGCTGTCGAAGCATTTTTATCAATAGTCTCCTTTTGTGTTTTTGTATCAAAAACGGTAACAATCTCAAAAGAATTCCCAATATCTTTTGCAAATTTAGCAATAAGTCTCATGATATACTCCTTAGATATTGCATAGACTGTGGAAGTAAAAGTAGTGCCAATGAAACAGCAAGTATGACAAGAGCGATTATTTCACTGCTATATACCTTTTTCTCCTCCTGGGTGCCACCATATTTCATAGATTGATATATAGCCGTAAAACGGTAAAATATAATTGATAATAAAATCAGCAAAAACGCGATAGCTGCGATCATAGCCAGCATATGGTGTGTGTGTTTTGCCATATTTATCATAGCTCCAAAACCATATATTTCAGAAAAAAACATGGGACTAGGAGGCACTGATACGATAGCCAGTAAAAATAATCCCACGATGAACCAGAAGATTTTTCCTTTAATGCCTTTATATCCTCTTAATGCGCCTGCTATGTGATATTTGCCTTTTGATTCGAGCACTCCCGTTGAGAGAAATAGTGAAGGTTTTAAAAATGCATGAGCGCCAAAATGCAGAAGTGCCGCAAACGTTCCACCGCTAACCCAAAACAAAGCAATAAGTGCCATATGCTCAATGCCAGAAAAGCTAAACAAGCGAATAAAATCTTTAGCTCTGTAGATTAAAAACGCAACAATAAAGATTGTTAAAAAAGAGTAGATAAACACAAAGCCAAAGAGCTGTGTAAAGTCTATCTGCATAACGATTTTGCTAAATCTGAAAAAACCTATCATAACCGCACTCTCTAGTATTCCGCTAAAAAGGGCGGGTACGGGGTAAAATGAAGCTCGCTCGATATCTGCTAGCCAAAGATTCATGGGAAACATACCAAGTTTTATAAACATACCCACGGTTGTAATGGCAAATCCGATTTCAAACAAAAATGGCATTTTTATCTCTTTTATATGTGCTAATAGTGCGTTAAAATTCATGGCATTATCACCTAAGAGCGGTTTTGCGCTTGCGTAAATAAGTATAATCCCAAATAAAATAATAGATATAGCGATAGTATCTACGATCATATAGTTCCATGCTTCCTTGTGTGCCGTGCTTGTATAGTTTATCTTTATCATATATACAGTTGAGAGTGTTGCAAACTCAAGTCCTACCCAGTATATGCCCATGTTATTTGAAAGCGTTGAGAGTATCAGACCAAGCCAAAAAAGGGCAAAAAATCTATAAAAACGGTTATATGCCCTTTTTTTAATATTTACATGTTTATGTAAAGTCATAAGTGCCAGCGACACTCCAATGCTCACAACTGATGAGACTAAAAATACATAATCACCGAGTTTATCAACTATAAGATAATTTCCTACAAGATGATACGGATAAGGCAGTTTAAATAGCATAATATTTGGTATTATGATTGTAAACGATATAAGAGGCAAAAGATTTGCGATCTTATCTGTTTTGACAAAGCTCACTATAAACATCAAAATGGCAGGTAACAGTAAAAAGAAAATAATCATGCCTTAACTCCCGTATCTTTAAAAAGAAGATTAATGATAACAATTGCCATCAATATATCAAAAAATACTCCCAGCTCCACGAGCATGGGCATACCGTTTGTGGCCGTAATCCCAAGTAGAAACAGCGCATTGTCAAGAGTTAGAAATCCAATGATTTTAGGTGCTACATGATTATGCTCCATCATCAAGATAAGCGTTAAAAACAGAGATGAGATGCTAATAGAGATATCGTTTGGATTTGCTTGGAGCATATGACTTATCGGTTCAGCGATAAAAAATGTAAAAACCAAAATAGCCGGTATTAATATAACTGAATAATGCACCTTTATATTTGGCGTTATTTGCCTTTGAAGATGAAATTTATTGCTTAAATATTTTAGTACATACGGTATGATTAGTGCTTTTAACACCAGTGTTATCACACCGCTTACAATAAGAGCGTTATCATGCACTTTTATGCCGATAAAAACGGCTAAAAGCCCAAGCATAAGTGAATTTACAAAATACCAAAATATCAAGCGGTAAAGTCTTGCCGTAAAGATTGATATAATGAGCGTAGCTAAAAATAAACCGATTAAAAAATTATCCATAATACTAGGCTCCCAGCACGTAAAATGTTATTAAAGATAAAAAAGCAAAAACTATCGAGATACCCAGAAGGTTTGGCACCTTAAAGAGTCTTAGTTTGGCAGTGCCTATCTCAAGCAAAGCGATAGCTATGCAGATAATGAGCAGCTTCGCTATAAAAATAACAAGTGCGACAGGTATGCTAAATTGTAATCCAAAAGGCATAAAAAGTGATGCAAACAAAGAGGCAAAAATGATAAATTTTATAGATGATGCCATCTCGACAATAGCTAAATATACTCCCGTAATATCTAAAATCATCGCTTCATGAATCATGGTCACTTCCAGGTGGGTCTGAGGATTATCAACGGGAATTCTACCGTTTTCAGCTATTAAAAGAATAAAAAAACTAATAGCGGAGAATAAAAAGCTTGCCATATGTTTTTGAGGAAATGATGATGCCAGATTAACGCCTGCTTGACCGATTCCAAGATTGCCCGCCATCATAGAAACACTAAATACGGTTAGTATCATAGCCGGCTCAACAAGCGCAGAAATAAACGCTTCGCGACTTGAGCCCATGCCGCCAAAACTACTGGCGCTATCTAGTCCTAAGAGCATCAAAAAGAAAGTGGATAAAGATATTAGCCCTGTTATCGTAAACGCATCAACAAAGCTAACATAATACGCACCTTTAACAATAGGTGGTAACAAAAAAAGTACGATAAGCAAAGGAGATAGTATTAAAAATGGAGCCACTCTCGTAACGGCACTTGTTTCTTCGCTAATTATCGTCTCTTTACTCATAAGTTTTGAAAAATTTCTATATCCTTGGAAGATAGATATAGGCTTTTTAAACGTTATAAACATCTTTATCTGTGTAATAAAACTAAGCAACAATGGTGAGATTACGATAAGTAATATGATTGTAGATAAATAAAGTATCATTTTTTATCTCCTATGACAAGGATTTTTATTGTTATTATCATAACAACCGTCTCTATGGCAAAAGTTGCCCAGCTAAACTGATGTGAAAAGATTCTGTAGCTAAATAAAACCATTAAAAGAAGATTGAATATGATAGCAACATAACGACGTTGCTCAAAATGTGCAAAACGGTACACCCAATAACTGGTTATATTTGTAAGCCTTACAAGACTCGTATAAAGAGAGACCTCAAATAAAGGTTTTACATGTACGGCGTAATGTGATGAGGTAAATATTGTATTGTGTCCTTTAACCTTTTCTGTATTTAAATGTTCTTGCGGTTTATACAACCATGTAAAAAATCTTCGGATTGGTCCCGCAAATCCTGTGGATGAATATTGTGTTCTTGATGAAGTTCTATATCCGCATGCCCATGTTTTATAGATACGTTCTTTTACATGTAAAGCTTTGTAAGCAAATATCAATAAAAATGTAATGCCCAAAAGTGCTATAAGTAAAATAAGGGGCGATACTACTCCGCCATTTATGCCTACTGAGTGCATCTGCCATATACCATGTGGAAAGATTTTGTGATATACATCGGCTTTACCTAAAGAGACGAGCGTATTGCTAAAATAATGTATGTAAATAGGCGCTAGAAGCATTAGCGATATAACAACTAGTGCCATAAGTATCATGCCTATTTTCATAAGTGAATTTACTTCTGTCGCATGTTTTGCATTAGTGCTTCTATGCAATCCTAAAAAGGTGATGCCGTAAGCTTTGACAAAACATGCTATTGCCAGACCGCCTGTTAATGCAAGAGCAAAGATAGCAAAAGGGATTGTCAATTTTAATGTCATGATATTTATATGGCTAGAGCTAAGCAGGGATTGAAATATCATCCATTCGCTTAAAAATCCGTTAGACGGAGGCAGGGCTGAGATGGATATGGCTGCTATTAAAAATGTAATAGCCGTAATTGGCATAGTTTTAATCAGTCCGCCGTATTTTTCCATATTTTTTGTATTTGTTTGGTGCAATACGCTTCCCGCTCCCATAAATAAAAGTGATTTAAAGCTCATATGATTAAAGATATGAAACAAAGCGGCTATAAACGCAAAGGCACTAAGTAACGGCAGATGCAGAGTATCAAATATCATACCCATCCCAAAAGCAATAAGTATAATACCTATATTTTCTATCGAGTGGTTTGCCAGCAGAGCCTTTATGTCATGTTCACTTAAAGCATATAAAACGCCGACAAGCGATGAGATAGCGCCGATGATTAAAATAACAACGCCCCACTGCAATGGCCATGGGTAGAGAATATCAAATAAAAATCTAAACAAGCCATAAAGCGCGATTTTAAGCATAACTCCACTCATAAGCGCTGAAACAGGGCTAGGGGCTTGTGGATGTGCATATGGCAGCCATACATGTAATGGTACCGCTCCGGCTTTACTTAAAAGCCCGAAGATTAAAAAGAAAAATAGTAGAGTTGGATATGCAAAATGAGAGGCTATAGCTTTTAATGCACTAAAACTTTGATTTATATCTCCATTGCTTATAATTAGAAAAAATAATAATAAACAAACAAATCCAAGGTGAGTCATAAAAAAATAAAACCTAGCAGCAAAAAGATTTTCTTTATCTTTAGGTTCTGTTAGGATTAATTGCCAGCTTGTTAAGCTCATAAGCTCCCAAAAAAATAAAAACACTAAAGCATTAGCTGATATTACAACACCAATCATAGATAAAATAAATCCAAAGTAGTGAATTAGATAATGAGTTTTTCTTTTAATATGCGGTAAATATCCAAAAGAATAAAACAAATTAGGTACAATGCCAAGCAATATAAGAACTGTAAAAACAGCCGAAAGTGTATCAAATAAAAACATAATTATGTATAGCTCCACATGAAATTGCAGGTTCGGTGGCGAAGTGTCATCGGACGGGAGGAAGACGCGAATCTTCTTTTTCGCAATTATACCAAAAGAATCTTAAAACTTGATATATATCAACATCTTTTCTTATAATAAATGCTAAAGTTATAAAAAATTGGAGAATATATGAATAAAAGTTATTTTTTATCACAACCGCATCAGCCATTTTTTTTATTGGGCTTGATTAATGCAATAGTCGCGGTGCTTATGTTTGCATTAGGATATACTGGACATATTAGTTTGAATATTGATGAAGTTACGTTTCATGTTTATTCTCTTGTTTTTTTGGTTTTCACCAATTTGTTTATAGGTTTTTTATTCACGACATTTCCTAGATTCAATCAAACAGATGTAGTACAGAAAAATTATTATACTAATCTTTTTTATTTCAATACAATTGGTTCAGTTTTCTTTTTCATAGCATCGTTATTATCGCATTTTTGGATTGTTATTGCTATGTTGTTTATTTTTACGTCACAACTGTTGTTTGTACGGAAGCTGCAAAATATATATAATAGTTCCGCAGTAGTAGATAAAACTGATTCATTTTGGATTTTGATGGCAAATTATTTTGGACTTTTTGCCAATGTTTTATTTGTATTTAGTGTTATATATTTTTCTTCTTTACAGCAAAGCGCGATCAGCATAGCATTTTATCTTTATCTTATTTTAGTGGCCGTTAGTGTAGCTCAAAGAATGGTACCGTTTTTTTCCAATTCTATGATAAAAAAGAATTATTTATTTATGAAAATAATTCTTTTTTCGTTTATTGTTTTGGTTGTTACAGATGTTACAAATTTTACAATAGGCAGCATAGCGGTAGATCTCTTTTTGGCTTTTTATATGTTTCGCGAGATTTTAAGATGGAAGCTACACCCTTTTAATTCACCGGCAATTGTATGGATTTTACATTTAGCTGTATTTTGGCTCCCTGTCGCATTTTTATTTTCTGCTATTAGCCTAATAGCAGCTATGATGATGCATACAACATTTTATTTTTTAGGTATTCATCTGTTGGCATTGGGGTTTTTAACAACTTTGTTGATTGGTTTTGCAACGCGAGTAACGCTAGGTCATTCAAATCAGATACCTCATGCAGACAAGATAACTGTGTATATATTTTATTTCACACAGGTTGTAGTGCTTTTTCGAGCGTTGTATAGCGTAAATATATCATTTGGATGGGGTCTTGGTTTTTTATTTGATTTGGCTGTTATTGCATGGATACTGATGATTCTAGTTTGGAGTATTAAATATGTCCGTTTTATTCTTTTTAAAAATATATAGCGATTATAAGCTATTTACAATATCTTTTAGAAATATACAAGGGTTATGTAGTTATAATAATCTGAAATAATCTTTTTATCAAAGGAAATTATATTGAGCATACCGATTTATACTTATGATGCAATTATTGTCGGAGCCGGATTGGCGGGCAATGCAGCAGCTAGAGAGCTGAAAAATGAAGGTAAAAATGTTGCCGTAATAACCAAACTTCATCCGCTTCGTTCACACTCAGGCGCGGCACAAGGTGGGATTAACGCGGCACTTAGCAGTGCAGACAGTATAGAACTGCATGAGTTTGATACCGTAAAAGGATCTGATTATCTAGCAGATCAAGATGCTGTTGAATTTATGTGCCAAAAGGCACCTGAGACGGTTAGATGGGCAGAGAGAATGGGAGCGACATTTAGTAGAAAAGAAGATGGTCAGATAGCCCAGCGTCCATTTGGAGGACAGTCTTCTCCGCGTGCATGTTACGCCAAAGACAGGATTGGGCTAACGCTTTTACAAACTATTTATGAGCAAGCTTTTAGACTCGGAGTCAAGTTTTTAGATGAGTGGTATGCAACGGATTTAATATACAAAGACGGTAAAGTATCGGGCATAGTGGCTTTTCATCTACGCGATACCCAAATAGCAATTTTTAATGCCAAATCGGTTATGTTTGCAACAGGCGGATATGCTCGTGCATTTAAGATAAGTTCAAATGCTCATGCCAACACCGGTGATGGTTTATCGATTGTCGCCAGGCATGGTTTGCCTCTTGAGGACATGGAGTTTGTACAATTTCATCCATCGGGATTATCCGGAAACGGTGTTTTGATTTCTGAGGCAGCAAGAGGAGAGGGCGGTAAACTCTTTAACTCTAAAGGAGAGCGTTTTATGGAGAGATATGCTCCTAATGCGCTGGAGCTTGCCAGTCGTGATGTTGTTAGTCGTGCTATCGTGAATGAGATTCGCGAAGGGCGCGGGGTTGGTCCTAGAAAAGATGCCGTATATCTTGATGTTACACATCTTGGCAAAGACTTGATTATGCAGAGACTTCCTGAATTACGTGATCTTGCTATCACATTTTTAGGACTTGATATGATAAAAGAGCCAATCTTGATCTCAGCAACCGCACACTATTCTATGGGCGGTATTCCGGTAGATATTCCTGGACATGTTCGTAAAAATAATACTGAATTTGTTGAAGGATTTTATGCAGCAGGTGAGTGCTCGTGTGTGTCAGTACACGGCGCAAATCGTTTAGGTGCAAATTCTGTTTTAGAGGCACTTTTATTTGGTAGATTTGTGGGTAAGACCATGGCAAGTGAGATAGATGATATTGCACTGCGTCCGGCTACTGAGGATGATGCTAAAAGAGCTATTGATGAGATTAACTGGATTCTTAACAATAACGGAGATGAAAGAGTTGCACAGTTAAGAGAAGAGTTACAAGATACGATGACAGACCATGCAGGCGCTTTTAGAACAGAGGAATCCTTACAAGTAGCGGTAGATAAAATCAAAGAATTAAGACAAAGACATAAAAATATTCGCGTAGATGATAAATCAAAAGTTTTTAATACGGAATTACAAGAGGCTCTTGAATTTGGGCATATGCTTGATTATGCTAAATTTATAGTAGAGAGCGCTATCGCTAGGAAAGAGAGCAGAGGAGCGCATTTTAGGGAAGATTTTGACAAGCGTGATGATGTAAACTTTTTGAAGCACACAATGGGATATATGGATACAAGCGGAGATATAAAGCTTGACTATATGGATGTCACTCTTGGTAAACATGAACTTAAAGAAAGAACTTATTAAAGGAAGAAAATATGAGTAGAGAAACTGTAACTACGCAAGAAGTCAAATTTAATGTATTTCGCTTTAATGCTGATGATGATTATCTTCCATACTATAAAGAATATACTCTTGAAGTAACTTCAGAAGATGTAGTGCTTGATATTTTAAATAAGATTAAGTGGGAGCATGACGGGAGTTTTTCGTATAGACGAAGTTGTCGTCACGGTATTTGCGGTGCTTGTGCTATGAAAGTAAACGGTCGAGCAACATTAGCCTGTAAAGAGCGTATGGTAGATATGATTGAGCTATTTGGCAATGAAATGACGTTAGAGCCTTTAAGTGTTAAGCGGGCTGTTAAAGATCTTATTATTGATAAGTCAGATTTTTGGGAAAAACATGCGAAAATAGATCCTTATCTAGTTGACAAGATTGATGAAACGCCTGAGCATGAGAATTTAGTTTCCCAAGCTGATATGGATAAGCTCCTTGACGCAGACGTTTGTATCCAGTGTGGGGCATGTCATTATGCATGCCCGGCAGTTGCTATCAATGAAGAATTTATCGGGCCTGCTGCTTTTGCGGCTGCTTATCGTTTTGAGATTGATGCGCGTGACCAGTCTAACAATGCAAGGCTTGAAATTGTAGATCAGGAAAAACAGGGTGTATGGGATTGTGTAAAATGTTTTGAATGTCAGGAAGCTTGTCCAAAAGATATTAATCCAATAGAGAAGATTACAAAACTTCACAATATGATTTTTAAAGAAGGTATGGCAAATAATGATGTGGCAGCTAGGCACGCAGTCGGGTTTGAGCGTTCAATCAAAAAACACGGTATCTTAGATGAGGGTGAATTAGTTAGATATAGTGAAGGAAATATAGGTGTTTTAAAACATGTGCCCGTTGCACTTAAGATGTTTACAAAAGGTAAAATAGTTTTACCATGGAAGATGCCAAAAGCTGATAAGCTTGATGAAATTAAAAAACTTGTTGAGTCATCATCAACTGTAAAATATTAGGAGTTAAAATATGGCAGAGAAATTAAAATATGCACTTTTTACAGGATGCACGGCAAAAGAGAGTACTCCTGAGCAGATGATGTCAACAATGGCAGTTGCAGATAAACTAGGTATAGAGCTTATAGAATTAACCGAAGCTTCATGTTGCGGTGCTTCACATTTGCAAGATTATGATGATTTTTTGTCATTAGTTCTTAATGCTCGCAATATCGCCTATGCTGAAAAACATGGTTTAACTATGGTGACAATATGTAATACATGTCAGCTAAATTCTGCTATGACAAAACATAGATTAGATAACAATGCAGAATTAAAAGCCAAAGTAAATGCGAAATTGGCAGAAGTCGGCCTTGAGTATAAAGGTACATCGCAAGTCACTCACTTTTTATATGCCATTATCGATGATTTTGGTTTGGATAAAATCAAAGAGATGGTCGTAAAACCTCTTAGTCAGTTTAACATTGCTCCTTTTTACGGATGTCATAATATTCGCCCGTCAGAATTACAAAATGAATCTCACAAGACAGCAGAAAATCCATATAATCCTACATCACTGGATGATCTCATCATTGCATGTGGAGGTCATAATGTTGATTATAATGAAAAAAATAAATGCTGTGGCTTTCATGCTGAGCTTCAAGCACCACACACTGCAGCGGTTTTAACAGGAAATGCGGTTGCTGGTGCTATGGATAATAATGCTGATTGGAT
>WFMO01000018.1 GCA_015489055.1 Helicobacteraceae bacterium
ACCGATGATGTGATGAGCTATAAAGAGGACAAGAAAAAAAAGGATCTCTTGCGTCATATTATGTGGGAACATGTCTGTATTGTGCGAACACCAAAAGGACTGCAAAAAGCAAAAGAATTAGTTGACGATTTGTTAAAAGAGCCTATCGGAAGGCTTTTAAAATTTAGACTTCTAACTGCCAAAGAGATTATAACATCAGCTCAAAAACGACAACACTCCATCGGTGTACACACAATAGTAAACAACGAGGAAATAAATTAATGAACGAACAACATATGGTCAATATCGCAACAAGGCCGTTTGGATGGCTTCTTTTAGCTGTTTTTGTGATAGGATATTATTTTATCGCCACAGAAGAGAGATATAGATTAAACAAAGCAGAACCTGCGCTGTTTATCGGTACCTTTATGTTTATGTTGCTTGGCGGATATTATTTGTTTATAGGAGCAGATTTACAGATTTTTCATAATGCACTGAGTCGTTTGATTTTAGATATTGCTGAGATATTTTTCTTCTTATTTGTTGCTATGACTTATATCGAGACATTGATTGAGCGTGGCGCTTTTGACGCTTTGAAGTATCGTTTACTTAAAGCCGGATACAGCTATAAGCAGCTTTTTTGGGTAACTGGTATTTTGGCTTTTTTTATCTCACCTGTTGCCGATAATCTAACAACCGCACTGATTTTATCAACCGTACTTTATACATTAGATAAAAACAACAAAGCTTTTTTGGTGCCAAGTGCCATTAGTATCGTTGTAGCGGCAAATGCAGGCGGTGCGTGGTCGCCTTTTGGCGATATTACGACACTGATGTCATGGTCTGCGGGCAAAGGTGACTTTGCGGACTTTATCTTTTTATTTCCGGCTGTGTTTTTAGGGTGGGGCGTTACCGCATTTTTACTCAGCCGTTTTGTACCTAAAGGAAAACCTGCCGGAGTAGATAGTTGTGAGCCTGTCAAAATGCAAAAAGGCGGTATGGTCATAATATTTTTAGGCGTGTTTACTATTATTTTGGCTATCGCCGGCAAACAGCTTTTGCATATTCCGCCGATGTGGGGGATGTTGTTTGGGCTTTCTTTGCTTCAGCTATATGCTATTAGACTTAAAAAAATACATAATAGCGATATATCACTTTATCAATCAATATCTAAAATCGAGCTTGATACATTACTGTTTTTCTTTGGTATTTTAGCCGCAGTCGGGGCTTTGCATGTGGCGGGATTTCTAGATTATGCAGTAAAGTTATATTCTATATTTGACCCGACTAAAGTCAATATCGGCGTTGGTGTATTATCCGCATTTATAGATAATGTGCCTGTCATGTCGGCAGTTTTAAAAGCCAATCCGCATATAGATATGCAGCAATGGATGCTTGTAACTATGACAGCGGGTATTGGTGGTTCGCTTATATCGTTTGGTTCGGCTGCAGGAGTAGGCGTTATGGGAAAATTAAAGGGGATATATACTTTTTCATCGCACCTGAGGCTTGCATGGACTGTTTTTGTAGGTTATGTTGTATCAATAGCTATTTGGTATATCCAGTTTAAGCTCTTAGGTCTTTGTTAGTCAAAGTTTTGTACTATTTTAAGAGATTAATATAAAAAGGTTTATTATGACAACTGCAAATATTATAATTTTAGATTTCGGCTCTCAATATACACAGCTTATTGCCAGGCGACTGCGCGAAGAAAGAGTGTATTGTGAGATTCTTCCGTATCACACTTCTTGTAAAGAGATAGAAGCAAAGCATCCAAAAGGTATTATTTTTAGTGGCGGTCCATCTTCAGTATATAGCGAAAATGCTTATGGGGTTGATAAAGGTGTTTATGATCTAAATATTCCGATTTTAGGAATATGTTACGGAATGCAACGCATTGCAGTTGATTTTGGCGGCTCAGTCATACGAAGTGAACATCATGAGTATGGTAAAGCCGAATTAGAAATTTTGCACAAGGACAGTTTTGTTTCACCACTTTTTAAAGATTGCGATAGTGGTCGTATCGTTTGGATGAGTCATAGTGATAAAGTCGATATATTGCCTGAAGGTTTTGAAGCTATAGCAATTTCAGCAAATTCTCCTTATGCAGCTATTGCCAATGAGCAAAAACATATTTATGCTTTGCAGTTTCACCCTGAAGTTCAACACTCTGAAGAGGGGTATTTGATGCTTCGCAATTTTGCAAGAGGGATATGCGGGGTTGACGAAAAATGGAAAATGGAACACTTTTTAAAAGAACAGATACGTTTTATTAAAAATAAAGTGGGCGATGCAAAAGTTTTATGCGGTTTAAGCGGAGGTGTTGACAGCTCTGTTGTGGCAGCACTTTTATATGAAGCCATAGGCAAGCAGCTTGTACCTGTTTTTATAGACAATGGACTTTTACGTAAAGGTGAGAGAGAACAAGTTGAAGATGTGTTTAAGATTAATCTTAAAGTTCCTCTTGTGAGCGTAGATGCTTCTAAAAACTTTTTAAGTAAGCTAGCAGGCGTTAGCGATCCGGAAGAAAAAAGAAAAATTATCGGCCATACTTTTATAGAAGAGTTTGAAAAAGAGGCAAAAAAACATAACGGTATCAAGTTTTTAGCCCAGGGCACGCTTTATCCGGATGTCATTGAATCCGTGTCCGTAAACGGTCCATCAGAAGTTATAAAATCTCATCACAACGTAGGCGGTTTGCCTGACTGGATGGATTTTGAGCTAATAGAGCCTTTAAGAGAGCTTTTTAAAGATGAAGTTCGCAAGTTGGGTCTTGAGTTGGGATTGCCACAAAATATGATTAACCGCCATCCGTTTCCGGGACCGGGTCTGGCAATTCGTATTATGGGTGATGTAAATGATAAAGATTTAACGCTATTAAGAGAAGCTGATGTAATTTTAATAGATGAGTTGAAGGCAAGTGGATATTATACAAAAACCTGGCAGGCATTTACCGTGCTTTTAAATGTTAAATCTGTAGGCGTAATGGGTGATAATCGCACATATGATAATACAGTATGCGTAAGAGTTGTTGAAGCGGTTGACGGAATGACGGCTACTTTTGCACATCTGCCTCATGACCTGCTTGAGAGAATTTCACGCCGGATTATTAACGAGGTTGACGGTATAAATCGTGTTGTGTATGATATCAGCTCCAAACCTCCGGCTACTATTGAGTGGGAATAGAGTGTTTGAGTATCTACCTATTTTCACTTAGTCAGGTGAAGGCTGAAAATATCACACAAGTGATTTCTTTACATGTAAAGTTTTTAAAAATCAAGATAGATTTTGATAGATACGATTATCTTATCATAACTTCCAAACAAGCAGTTGCCGCTTTAGAGGCTTTTAATCCAAACTGGAAAAATAAGAGTGTTTTAGCTATCTCTAGCGCTACAGCCAATGCTGTTATAAGAGCAGGTGGAACTTTACTTGATGTTGGTGATGGTTATGGGGATAATTTAGGCGGTATCATCTGCTCATATCCAAAAACAACTAGATGGCTATATGCACGGGCTAAAGAAATTGCTTCTGATTTTGCGTCTGTGTGTATAAAGAGCGGGTTTTTTGTAGATGAGAAGATTGTTTATGAAACATCTTGCGCTCAAGCGATTTTACAAGCAGATATACCCGATAAAGCTACCTTGATTTTTACGTCACCATCATCTGTTAGATGCTTTTTAAAAACTCATGATTTAGCACGTTTTAGCCACATTATAGTTATCGGTCAAACAACAGCACGCGCACTTCCTTTACATGTAAAGTATATTGTAGCAGATGAACCGACTGTTGAGAGTTGTATCAAAAAGGCAAAAGAGTGAATGATTCAAAAGAGTATAGGCAAAAGAAAGATTTTTTTAAAAATGTGATAACAGTTTACGGCAGGCATGTTGTAAAAGAGGTTATGCAAAATAACAGTATCAAGATATATAAACTGCATTTGGCAGATTCAAATAAAACCGACAATACGATTAACCAGATCATAAAATTGGCAACAAAGCGTAAGATTGAGATCGTGTATCATGATAGAAAAGCATTGGCAAGAATCTCTAAAGCCGGCAAACAAGACCAAGGTGTAGCAGCTGATATTATATCTAGCACATACAAAAGTACAGATAAAATTTATGCTTTAGATAGTTATAGATTTTTAGCACTTGAAGGCATACAAAATCCCCAAAATCTAGGACTTATTATAAGAAGTGCGGCAGCAGGTAATATAGACGGTATCATTTTACCGAAAAAAAATAGTGCGAAAATATCTCCTTTGGTTATAAAAGCAAGTGCCGGTACTCTTTTTAAAATAGACATATATTATTGTGATACTTTAGACGATGTTTTAAAAAATCTACAGGACAAATGTGAGATTTTTGCTTTAAGTTCACACTCAAAAGAGGATATTTACTCTTTACATGTAAAAAATAGAGCCATCTTTATTCTTGGAAATGAATCAGAGGGTATAAGTGACAATATAAAAGAACTTTGTAATAAATCTGTTAAAATCCCGATGCAAAGGGATGTTGAATCGTTAAATGTCGCCATTACCGCGGCACTAATTAGTTTTTTACCAAAATAATGCTAAAATTCATATATCTATTGATATATGGAGGTTTTAAATGCGTATAGTATGTCCACACTGTTTTGCTGTTAATAATGTACCGGTTAAAGATAGCTATAAAAAAGCAAATTGCGGAAAATGCAAAGGCTCATTGCTTGATACTAAACCGATATCACTAAACGCCGGAAATTTTGATGAGGTAATAGCCAACAGCGATATCGCTGTAATTGTTGATTTTTGGGCACCGTGGTGCGGGCCTTGCAAGATGATGGCACCAAATTTTGAAAAAGCTGCAATACATTTTCCTTTAAAAACACTTTTTGCAAAAGTCAATACAGAAGATGAACAGCAATTGGGTGCTAGATTTGGCATCAGAAGTATCCCTACTCTTATCATCTTTAAAGGTGGTAAAGAGATTCATAGGCTTTCAGGTGCGCTAGATGAGAAAAGCTTAATATCTCTTGTTAACCAGTATCTCTGAGCATTAAAGGAGGTTTCATCACAAAACATCAAATCTTAAAATCATATTTTGGCTATGATGAGTTTAGAGTATTGCAAAAAGAAGCGATAGATGCTATCTTAGAGCATAAAGATTTGCTTATGATTTTACCCACGGGCGGTGGTAAATCTCTTTGTTATCAATTGCCCTCACTTTTGATGGATGGTGTGAGTGTTGTCGTCTCCCCACTTTTGGCTTTGATGTATGATCAGGTTTTAGCACTTGAAGCAAATGGCATCAACGCCAAGATGATATCTTCAATGCAAACAAATGAACAGATACAGCAGATAAAAACCCAGCTACGTCATGGTGAGATAAAACTCTTGTATATTGCTCCTGAAAGATTCGCCTCTTTGGAGTTTGTATCGTTTTTAAAAACCATTCAAATAAACTTTTTTGTAATAGATGAGGCCCACTGTGTCAGTGAATGGGGGCATGAATTTAGAGCTGATTACAGAAAATTAAATCTTTTAAGAGAAAATTTTCCAACTACATCCATAGCTGCTTTTACGGCAACGGCAACACCAAGAGTAGCTACAGATATACAACATGCACTACTTCTTGACAATCCTTTAGTATTGCGCGGAAAAGTATTTCGAGACAATCTTTTCATCCGCGTAGAGCAACGCATTAAAGATGGAAAAAAACAGCTTCTATCGTTTTTAAAAAACTATCCAAAGCAAAGTGGTATTATCTATACGCTATCAAGAAAACAAACCGAGTCGTTGGCTTTATTTTTAAATAAAAATGGTATAAAAGCAAAGGCTTTTCACGCAGGATTACCTTTACATGTAAAGGAGCAGACATTTAAAGAATTTGTTCGTGATGAATTGGAAGTTGTAGTAGCTACTATCGCCTTTGGGATGGGCATAGATAAAAGCAATATTCGTTTTGTTGTACATATGAGTCTGCCAAAGACAATAGAAAACTATTACCAAGAGATAGGCAGAGCAGGGCGTGACGGATTAAAAAGTGATGTGCTTTTGCTTTATAGCGCAGCAGATGCGGTTATGCAAAGAGAATTTATACAACAGCTAGAGCCCTCAGTATATAAGCAGCATGCTTTTAACAAAATAGAGCAGATGTCAAGATATGCAACCATGCAAGAGTGCAGGCACCGGTTTATAGCAGAGTATTTTGAAGATGAGATAGACGGCTGTAAAGATAGCTGCGATAATTGCACGGCACCGCCGAGCCAAGATATGGATATAAGTATATACGCACAAAAATTCTTATCCGCTATTTTTAAAACAGGTCAAAGTTTTGGACAGGCATACGTTATAGACGTTTTAAGAGGCAGTAAAATACAAAAAATCTTAAACAATAGCCATGATTCTTTATCTGTTTATGGTATAGGTTCGGATATGCCAAAAGAGTACTGGAGTAGAATCTGCGAAAGACTGATGGAAGTCGGTGCTCTAAAAAGAGATGAATTTAGAGCGTTGGTAATAGACAAATATGGTATAGATATATTAAAAGGCAAGAAAAACCTGTTTATAGCCCAAAATAGATTGCTTCTAAAAGTTAAGAAAGAGGCAGCGGTTTTTGAAGAGACGGGCGATGAGAGGTTTCAAAGACTTCGAGAATTTAGAGCTAAGATAGCACAAGAGCAAAATAAGCCCGCTTATGTTATCTTTAATGATAAAACATTAAAAGAGATTGCCGTATCTTTACCTGTTACAAAGGAGCAGATGCTTGACATTAATGGTGTCGCGGAAGTTAAGTTTCAAAGATATGGTAAACAGTTTATGCAGTTTTGCCTGCAAATCAAAAAAGAGATTTCCTAAGCGTCAAATAACATGTCATATGGTCTTTTTATCTCACGTATCACCTCGCCTATACTCATGTGCCTACTTTTTCTTAAAAACTCTTTACCTTCTAAAAAGAATAAAACAGTAGGAATAGTAAATACATTAAAAGAAGCGGCAACGTCGGTGTCAGTAGCGATATCTATGTTTATGATTTCAAATTTGCTGATATGTTTTTGTACTGCATCAATGAGTTTTGGCTTTAGGGAGTGGCATACATTACATGTGGATGCACTAAAATAAAGCATAACAGCCGGTTTTTTATGTATAATATCGTTTACTGATTTTAGGTTTTGCATTTTTTATTATACTGTATTTGTATTGAAAGGTTGTTGATGTTATGAGATTTTTTTTACTTTTAAGTTTGTTTATGGCCATAGGCTTTGCTCGGCCAAATCCAGGTTATTTTAACAATAATATTGATTTAAAACTTCAACAAGCAGATAAAAATCTATACAGCTACTTATCTCCTATCGACAATAATGAAACAGAACAAAGCGTTAGGCAGATGTATTATTCTACTTATAATCTACATGCTTTTAGGGCCAATTATTTGCTTCCGGTAAGCTATGGAGTCGGCAGACATTATTACAACAGCACAAAACAAAATCATAGAAAAACATCTGTACAGTTTCAGTTTAGTTTGAGATATGATTTTGCAGCAAATGTTTTTGGTTTACATGGTATTTATAGTGTTGCTTATACGCAACACTCTTTTTGGCAGGCATATGCAAAATCAGCATATTTTAGAGAATCAAATTATAATCCTGAGATATTCGTTACCATCCCTTCTCCATGGAAGCATCGTGATAAGTATATTAAAGCTTTTAGATTTTCTTTAGAGCATCAGTCAAACGGCAGGGGTGGAGCGGATGAGCGGTCATGGAATTTTGTCACAGGCAGTGTATATACACAATATAAGAATATCTTTGTTCAGCTAAAAGGATGGGCTAGGATTTATGGCACAAGAGATTATAATCCTGATTTGCTTGATTATTTAGGGCATGGGAGCCTTAAGATTATGGTGCCATATAAAAAAAATGTTTTTAAGTTATTGCTCAGATCCAACTTTAGTAGTCACGGTGCGGCAAAATTTAGCTACAGCTATCCACTTGCCTATACAAACGGACTGTTTTTATATGTTCAGGCATTTAGCGGTTATGGTGAAACGTTGATTGATTATAACCATTATGTAAACAGTGTATCAATCGGTTTTAGCCTCTCAAGGTAAGTACCTATGAAGATACTGTTTTCGCCTAGCGAGGGAAAAAAAGAGGGTGGTAATAATCTGCCAATTAGCAAAGAGAGTTTTGCATTTCCTGATTTGTATGAAAAAAGAGAAGAAGTTTTAAAGAGGTATAGCAATTATTTAACAACTGCTTCAGATGAACAGCTTTCACTTTTGTTTGGCATTAAAGATGTCTTAAAAGTGCAAAATCTCAAACATGATATATTCACACAGCCAACACTTAAGGCGATAAGAAGATATAACGGGGTCGCATATGATTATCTTGAGTATGATTCATTAAATCAAGACGCCAAGGAGTATATTGACGCCAATACTGTCATATTTTCTAATCTATTTGGTCCTGTGTTAGCTAGTAATTATTTACCTTTTTATAAACTAAAGCAGGGTGAGAAGATGGATGGTTTTGCTTTGGAGCTGTTTTATAAACAATATTTTTCGAAATCTTTAGATAAGTTTTTACAAGATGAACAACTGTTAGATTTAAGGGCAGGTTTTTACACAAAATTTTATAAACCGGTGATACCGTATGTCACATTGAAGTTTTTAAAAAATGGAAAAAGTGTGAGTCACTGGGCAAAAGCATACAGAGGTATTGTTTTGAGGTACATAGCACTTAATAATGTACAGAGTATGAAGGAGCTTTATAAAATGGATATTAAAAACTTAAAAATAGAGAAAATAATACAAAAAAAGATGCATACGGAAGTTATTTTTACTATATTGTCAAAATAACAGTTGTTTTACTTGACATAGGGTGATTATTTGTCTATAATTCTGGCTCAAATTTAATGCCGACATAGCTCAGTTGGCTAGAGCAGCTGATTTGTAATCAGCAGGCCCGGGGTTCAAATCCTCGTGTCGGCACCATTAAATTTGTAAGTTATTTTAGTAGTATCTTATTTGGTGAGATAGTCAAGTGGCCAACGACGGCAGACTGTAAATCTGCTCCCTATGGGTTCCCAGGTTCGACTCCTGGTCTCACCACCACTACTTTGGATGCGGGCGTAGCTCAGTTGGCTAGAGCGTCAGCCTTCCAAGCTGAGGGTCGAGGGTTCGAGTCCCTTCACCCGCTCCATTTTTTATTCACATTAATTTTATTTTATATAATCCAAATGATTTCTTTTGCTTGCGTGGCTCAGGGGTAGAGCACTTCCTTGGTAAGGAAGAGGTCACGGGTTCAAATCCCGTCGTAAGCTCCACATAAATCAAAAGTTACATTTTTTATATTTGTATAAGCAAAAATTGAATATTTTTTAGGTATAATTCCATTTCTATTTATAAATACAGTCGGAGGACAATATGGCAAAAGAAAAGTTTGAGCGCAATAAACCGCATGTAAACATAGGTACTATTGGTCACGTAGACCATGGTAAAACTACTTTAACTGCAGCTATTACAGCAGTACTTGCAGTAAAAAATGATGCAAAATTTATGGACTATGATCAGATAGATAACGCACCAGAAGAGAGAGAGCGTGGTATTACAATCGCTACGTCACACGTTGAATATGAAACTGATAAGCGTCACTATGCGCACGTTGACTGTCCAGGTCACGCTGATTATGTTAAAAACATGATTACAGGTGCTGCTCAAATGGATGGTGCTATACTTGTTGTCTCGGCTGCTGATGGTCCGATGCCACAAACGCGTGAGCATATTCTTCTTTC
>WFMO01000019.1 GCA_015489055.1 Helicobacteraceae bacterium
GCGCCTATATGGTCCTCGTGTGCGTGGGTTATGATAACTGCTACTATTTTATCCTTTATTTCTCGCAAATATGTAAAATCCGGTATCAAGATATCAACACCGTGCATATCTTCATCAGGAAAACTCATTCCAACATCAATAACTATCGCCTCTTTTTCTGTTTCAAAGACAGTGATATTACCGCCAATTTCACCTAGTCCTCCAAGCGGAGTAATTTTAATTTTACTTGTTGTATTTAAATCGAGTTTAAAGTGTGGATTTAAACGTTTTTTATGCATCTCCTGATTTTTAACAACAAACTCTTTTAATTTATTATTGACCGGTGCGGGTGCATTTCGTCTTTTTCGATATGAATTTTTATTGTTATTTGATCTTTGAGATCTATTGTTATTTCGTGGTTGTTTTGTACGATTATTATCTGTTTTTGGCGCAGCTTCTTGAGCCGGCTCATTTTGTTTTACTTGGTTCATCCAAACTCCTTATATAAATTATAGTTTTTTATAGAGTTGGTGATAGTCTCCAGCTGTTATCTGATGAGGTCTGATATTGTGTAAAAGATTTTGTGATTTAAAAATGTCTAAAAGTAAATCTTTTTCATACTTTGACGACAAATTTTTAAGAAGAGTTTTTCTAGGCTGCATAAATGCAACTCTTAACATCTCTTCAAATCCTTCATCTTCTAAAGTAGCGCGCTTTTTTATCAACAAAACACTAGACTGTACTTTTGGCATCGGCTCAAACGCAGTTGGAGGAACATCTATGACTACAGAAGCACTCCCCGCGCTTTGAGCTAAAATACTAAGCGCGCTAAAAGAGCTGTCGCCACTATTGGCTGAAAATTTATTGGCAACTTCACGCTGAATCATAACCAAAATATTCTCACACATAGGATCGCCAAGAGCTCTTAATATTATATTGGTAGCTATGTAATACGGCAAGTTAGCTATCAGATCATAAGGCTCATGTACAAGCCGATGATGCCAACTTTGCAATACGTCGCCACAATGCAAAACCAATTTTTTACTTTGAATCTCACTTTTAAATTTTAAATCTAATTTTTTACATAAATCGGTATCGACCTCAAAAGCTACTACACTTTTGACATTAACTAAAAATCTAGTCAAATCACCTAAGCCAGGCCCAATTTCTACAATCTTATTGCTATTATTGGGCATCGCTTCGATAATTTTTCGTAAAACAGACTCATCTTTTAAAAAATTTTGTCCAAATCTCTTTTTAGCCGTAACGCCACTATTTTTCATCTGCTAAGTCTATCTTATTTTTCCTTACAAAGAGTTAACAGTAAAAATCTAATCCAAGTTTTAGTAAAAATGGGATAAGATTCAAAAAAAAGAAAGTAATATATGGATTATTTCGCAAAACGCATCATCCCTTGTCTTGACGTAAAAGATGGGCGTGTGGTCAAAGGTGTTAACTTTGTAGGACTTAAAGATGCGGGTGATCCGGTTGAAGTAGCACGCAGATACAACAATGAGGGTGCTGATGAACTTACCTTTTTAGATATTACCGCATCAAGCGATAACCGTGACACTATCATTGATATCGTAAAAAAAGTTGCGTGTGAAGTTTTTATACCATTAACCGTAGGTGGTGGCATTAGAAAACTTGATGATATTTATAAACTGTTAAATGTAGGATGTGACAAAGTAAGTATCAACTCAGCTGCAGTTAAAAGACCGGAGTTAATTGATGAAGGAGCTAAAAGATTTGGTTCACAATGCATAGTAACAGCTATTGATGTCAAAAAAGTCGGCAACAAATATCATGTGTACCTAAATGGCGGCAGAATAGACACAGGCATAGATGCACTTTCGTGGGCAAAAGAAGCGGTTAGCAGAGGAAGCGGAGAGATTCTTTTGACCTCCATGGATGCTGATGGCACAAAAGAGGGATTTGAGCTAAATATAACACAGCAAATAAGCCAAGCCGTACATGTGCCCGTTATCGCAAGTGGAGGGGCAGGAGATATGGGGCATATCAAAGAAGTGTTTGAACATGGCGCGGATGCAGCACTTGCAGCTAGCATATTTCATTATAAAGAGGTAGATATTATGCAGCTAAAACATTACCTAGATAAACATGATATACCGGTGCGCTTATGATAGTATGTGCCGGCAATAGTGAAAACTTTGAATTTGCGACACCTATTGGGGTAGGGCTGATAGAGACAGCTATTAATCTTACAAGATTATGCCTTTTTGATAAGCCTGAATTTTTACTTTTTGTAGGAACGGCAGGCAGTTATGGCAAGTATGATATTTTTGATATTATCGAATCAAAAACGGCTGCAAATATTGAACTCTCTTTTTTAAAAAATGACTCATATACTCCTTTAGATAACATAATAACTACCAATACACAAAATAAAAAAGATATAATTGTAAACTCTTCAAATTACATAACAACCAACAAGGATTTGGCAAAAAAGTTTGTAAAATTAAATATAGATATTGAAAATATGGAATTTTTTTCACTACTTAGAGTTGCACAAGAGTTCGAAGTTCCAGCCGGCGGAGTTTTTTGTATAACAAATTTTACAAACAAAAATGCACATAATGATTTTTTAAAAAATCATGCAAAAGCAAAAGAAAAACTGACCCTACATGTAAAAAAACGAATTGATGAGCTGACCAAGAGATGAAGCAATCCTTATTTCAATACACAAAAGATGAATTAGCGCAAATAGTCGGCCCAAAATTTCGTGCAAAACAGATATATGGCTGGATGTACAACGGTTTTGTAGATAATTTTTCACAGATGCAAAATATACCTAAACAGTTAAGACTAGACCTTGATGACAAATATGTTATAAACCCTCTTAAGATTGCCAAAAAAGAGATAGCCCATGATAAAACCATTAAATATCTGTTTAAATTGCAAGATGGAGCAACCATTGAAACCGTGTGGCTAAAAATGAAAGATGCGATTTATGATAATGGCAAATTAATACAAGAAGCAAAATATACGGTCTGCGTGTCAAGTCAGGTGGGATGTAAAGTGGGATGTAGTTTTTGTTTAACTGCTAAAGGCGGCTTTACTAGAGATTTAAGCACCGCAGAAATTGTTGCACAAGTTTGGGCGGTTAAAAAGGATAATAATCACCCACATAATCGTAAAATAAATATTGTATATATGGGGATGGGTGAACCGCTTGATAATTTGGATAACCTAAGCAAAGCTATACAAATCTTTAAAGATGAGGAAGGCTTAGCAATTTCGGGCAAAAGACAAACGGTATCAACTAGCGGGATCAGTTCAAAAATAGACAGATTAGGCAAAATGGATCTAGGTGTACATATAGCTATATCGCTACATGCAGTTGATGATGAGCTAAGAAGTGAGCTAATACCCATGAATAAAGCATATAATATCGCCTCAATCATAGATGCAGTCAAAAGGTTTCCAATCGATGCAAGAAAACGTGTAATGTTTGAATACCTAGTAATTGCAAATAAAAATGATGATATAGTTAGTGCCAAGAAACTGGTAAAACTATTAGGCGGTATAAAAGCTAAAGTAAATTTGATTTACTTCAACCCATACCCAGGGACAAATTATGAACGTCCCACAAAAGAGAGTATAATTACATTTCAAAACTATCTTTTAAAACATGGATTGCTATGCACAATTCGTGATTCAAAAGGCATAGATATTAGTGCCGCTTGTGGCCAGCTAAAGAGTGCCTCAGAAAAAGAAGCTTAATAAAAAGGATATATTATGGTACATACAGGCATCACTCCGGTTGGAATAGGAGAAATAGTGTTTTTAGTTCTTGTAGTTGGAATAAGTTTGGTAGCATTTTTAAAAGCTGCACTAAAAGACAATTAAAAACAGTAAACTTGTTACATGTAAGGACTTTCACATCTCAAGCACTTTTACATCAAGATTTTTTCGAAAAATTGCAACAACAAAATCAAACAAAAAAAATTCTTTTTTCATTCGAAAATTATCGATTTTAATTGCTATACTTTTTATAATTGGCTCATTTTGTTTTACGGTAGCACCCTTTTTTAGCATATATAATCTTATACATATTCGAACAAAAACAATTAATTATATATATTTTATAGGCTCGATTTTTTTTACATCTGCCTCATATTTACAATATCTTCAAGC
>WFMO01000020.1 GCA_015489055.1 Helicobacteraceae bacterium
GAAATATATATCTTATTATGGCTAATGTGAAAAAGAATATTCCGCTAAGAGAGGCAGAGCTTCAAATTAAACAGCTCCTTAGAAGCCAAAGACATTTAAAGCCAAAGCAGGCATTAAATTTTTCAGTAAGAAGCATTAGCGTTTTACTAAACACCGTCTCGAAAGTCACCTCTATTTTAACCATGATGTTGGGCGCTGTGGCGGCTATTTCGTTGATAGTAGGCGGTATTGGGATTATGAATATTATGTTGGTGTCAGTTACTGAGCGGACAAGAGAGATCGGCATAAGACTCGCAGTTGGCGCTATGGCAAAAGATATAATGATGCAGTTTTTGATAGAGGCCACCGTATTATCAGGCTTAGGGGGAATTATAGGTATCGCACTTGGCATTGGTATTACAATAGCTGTTTCTCATTTTATGCATATGGCTTTAGTGCTAGATACTATGGTGTTGATTATTGCTCTAATCTTTTCCATGGTTATGGGAATAGCGTTTGGATTTTTACCAGCAAAAAAAGCCGCTCGTATGAATCCTATTGACGCTCTTAGATATGAGTAAACAATATTACATGTAGTATTGTTTTATACCGCTGATTTGTCTGCCCATATTTAGAAGCAGCATATCAGCTATAACCAAGGCTGCCATAGATTCACAAACTATACTCCCGCGAACTGCAACACAAGGATCGTGACGCCCTTTTAGTGAGAAATCTACATCTGTATTGTCTATATTTATTGTATGTTGAGGTTGAAAAATGGACGGTGTAGGTTTAAAATAAGTGTTTATGATGATATCGTCACCATTGGTAATACCGCCTAAAATACCTCCAGCATGATTGCTGGCAAATCCCTTTGATGTAATCTCGTCGTTATTTTGTGAACCAAGGCTTTGTGAACTTGCAAAGCCATCACCTATCTCAACCGCTTTGGCCGCATTTATGCCCATCATGGCATCTGCTAAGAGTGCATCTGTTTTATAGTAAATGGGCTCGCCTAGTCCGACAGGAACACCTTTTATAACAACTCTTGCAACACCTCCTACGGAGTCATGATTGTTTTTAGCTTTTAAGATGACCTCTTTTTGCTGCTCTTCCACTTTTTTATCTAGGGCGCATATGATGCTTGTTTTGGCATACTCATAATCAAAATCGGTAGCTTTTATGCCATGTATCTCACTAATACCGCTTAATATTTGTATGTTTAATTCTTGAAGCATAAGTTTTGCAATTGCGCCGGCTGCAACTCTTGCAGCTGTTTCTCTTGCGGAGGAACGTCCTCCACCACGATAGTCTCGAATGCCATATTTTTTATAATATGTAAAATCAGCATGACCTGGACGAAAAATATCTTTTATGTTTGAATAATCTTTGGATTTATGGTTTGTATTGTAAATTATCATAGCTATAGGTGTGCCTGTTGAGACCCCGTCTAATATTCCACTTAAGATTTCAACTTTGTCATCCTCTTTTCTGGCTGTTTCAAACTCACTTTTACCGGGTTTTCTGCGATTTAGTTGAGATTGGATAAATGTTTCATCAATACTTAAACCCGCCGGAACCCCATCAACAACGCAGCCTATTGCTTTACCGTGTGATTCTCCAAAAGTACTAAAACTCAAGCGTCTTCCAAATTGGTTCATGACACACTCTCTTGCAAGGATTTGATAGCTAAAAATGCAGCTTTTTGTTGTGCGATTTTTTTACTTTTTCCAACTGCTCTTGCATATTCTCTGTCTTGAATAATTACAGCAATCTCAAACTCTTTTTTATGATCAGGTCCTTTGCTGCTTATTAGTTTGTATGTCGGAGTTACGCCATACTTTGCCTGCGTTATCTCCTGCAATGATGTTTTATAGTCCTTAAATAGCGAATCTAATGAAATTTCTTCATACTGTTCTTCTATAAGCGATATAGATATTTCGTGTACTTTTTGTAATCCTGCTTCTAGATACAATGCACCCATTAAAGCTTCAAACGTATTTGATAACAGTGATGCCTTAATTCTTCCGTCATTATTTTCTTCTGCATTTGAGAGTAAGATATATTTTCCAAGATTTAAACTTTTGGCAAGTTTATTAAAACCCTCTTCGTTAACCAAAGATGCTCTGATTTTTGATAATATACCCTCATCGGCTGACGGAAATTTTTTATAAAGGTATTCACCTACGATTAAATCAAGAACGGCGTCTCCTAAAAACTCCAGTCGTTCGTTATTGTATGACTTTTTATAGCTTTTATGTGTTAATGCCTCAGTTAAGAGTTGTTTGTTTTTAAATTCATATTGTATTAGTTGTTCTAGTGGATGCATTGGTCTTCCTTGTACTTTTGTGCTTCATCTCTTGCAATTTTATCACATTGCTCATTTTCTGCATGTCCGTTATGCCCGCGTACCCAGACGGCTTTAACTGTGTGTGGTAAAGAAACTGTGATATATCTTTTCCATAAGTCAGTATTTTTAACATTTTTAAAATCTTTTTTTATCCAATTTTGTAACCATTGATTAATGCCCTTTACGACATATGATGAATCGGACACGATAGTAACATTGCAAGGCTCTTTTAATGCACTCAGTCCTTCAATGGCTGCCAAAAGTTCCATTTTATTGTTTGTTGTAAACTTATCGCCACCTTTTACAATCTTTTCTTTGTCTTTATATTTTAAGATTGCACAATAACCTCCGGCACCTGGATTGCCAAGGGAGCTTCCGTCACAAAAAAGAGTCAAATGTTTCATGCTGCTCCTTAATTAGTAATGGTTGGGGTATTATACTGTCTATCGTATGGCAGTTAGAACACCGGTTAAAAGAAAATGGAAATATATGCTTACAATGCCCGCACATATATTCAAAATTAATTTTAGCTTTGGCATACGAACTTTTATGAAGATGAATCAATACATCATATTCAAATATAGAACTATCTTTCTCAAGCGATAGATATCCTTTAGCACTAAAGAGTTCGCGTAAATATTTATCAGTTGAGATTATATCAAAATCAATCACATCTTTATCCAAATTCCAAAAAAGATCACACAACCTACTGGTTTGTGAAAAGTTTAGATTCTCCCATGCCAGTTTTGGAAAGTATTTAAAAAGATATTCAAATATAAGATATGTAACATCTTTGTTTTCTTGATAAAAAACAATCAGTTTGTCGGCTTTTTGCTCTGGAGAGAGCGAAAAGTCACCAAGGGTAAGCAAGCAATAAAGATAGGCTCTGTCCTTGCTTGTGTCGTATCCAAGAGTCTCAAGAGGTTCTAAAACTTCAAGTGCGTGGTCATATTCTTTTAGATATTCATAAACCAATAGAAGATATCTAAGCGCTTGAGGTGTTCTGGGATTTGATTTTAGTATCTCTAAAAAGATGCTTTTACTGCGCTGTAAGAATCCTGCTTTAAAATAAGTTTGACCAAGTAAAAACATAATCTCTTTTTTATTTGTCAAATTCTCTTTTTTACTCAAAAGCTCATGATATATCTCTATGGATTTGTCATACTCGCCGTTTTTAGAATATGAATTGGCAAGCAAAAGCCAAGAATCAATAGACACGGCAGACGATGATATGAGTTTTTTTAGCTCCAAGCTAGATGGCGGAGATCTAAACTTTCGCAAAAATTTATCTAAATGCCTGTAATCTTCTTTTGCTTTAAAGCGTCCCCACCAATAGCTAAACAGCGCAACCACAAATATAATAACAAAGAAAAGAATAATACCAAAAAGCGGGTCTCTAAATTGTATAAAAATTGTATTCATAAGTATGATTATAACGAATGTTGCAATAAATGTATGTTAAGTAAGATATTTATCATTTAATAAAAATTACAAAATAATTATAATTTTTTATAAATTAATAAAATATTAGTATTAGTTTAAGCATTAAATGTTAATATTATGACATTGATTTAAGAATAGACAGGAGTACAAATGCAAGAGGCTATAAAAAAGAAAAAACCTACACCTTGGAGAAAGTACAGGTATTATGTATTTGCGTTAGCTACGGCGCTGACTATTATCGTGCCTTGGATTACGATAAACGGGCACCATCTTTTTTTGCTGGACTTTCAGACCATGACACTTGATTTGGCTTTTGTCAGATTTAGCGTACAACAACTTTATCTGATGCCGTTTATTTTGATGTTCGGGTTTATAACCATATTTGGACTTACGGTATTGGGCGGGCGTGTTTTTTGTGGCTGGATATGTCCTCAAACGATTTTTCGTGTTATATATCGCGATTTAATCGAAACAAAGCTTTTGAAACTACGAAAACGTATTAAAAATAAACAGCAAGAGCCTGATATGTCAAAGCCTGAAAATAAGGTCAAAAAGGCTATTGCTATTGCTATATGGATTGTTTTAGCATTTTTAGCAGCATCTGATTTTATGTGGTTCTTTATACCGCCTCAAGAATTTTTTCAGTACATACAAAATCCTGGCGATCATCTTATATTAGTTGGAGCAGTTGTTGGGATCGCAATATTTTTGATTTATGATGTCGTATTTTTAAAAGAGAATTATTGCATCTATGTTTGCCCGTATTCTCGTATTCAATCTGTGCTTTATGATGAAGATACCGTTATGGCTATATATAATCCAAATCGTGGTGGAGATATTTACGATGAGAAACATCATAAACAATTTACAAAGCAAAAAGAGCTTAAGGCAGTCGAACCTAATGCAGAGTGCACTACATGTGAGAGTTGTGTAACAGTTTGTCCGACGCACATAGACATTAGACAGGGTTTACAGCTGGAGTGTATTAACTGTCTTGAATGTGTAGATGCCTGTACGACTGTCATGGGTAAACTTGGCAAAGAAAGTCTTGTTGTATGGTCAAGTGAGCGTGAAATACTTGAACAAAAAGGAAAAACCAGATATTTTCGACCAAAAATTATCGGTTACGGCATTATTTTAGTAGTCTTGGTTGGTATTATAGCGGCGATGGGTAGTAAAAAAGAAGCATTTTTGTTAAATGTTGATAGAAATGGCCAGCCTTATAGTATCATAAGAACAGCAGGTGGTAAACCTGAAGTGCAAAATGCATATGTATTTTTACTTCAAAACACTAGAATGAAAACTCATAAGTTTTATTTTAGCGTGATTGCTCCAAAATCTATGCAGGGAAAAATCAAAATCGAGAGACCTAGCAAACCATTTACTGTTGTGCCAAATGTAAAAGACAAGAAAATTGTTGTGCTATATACAGTAGGCATGTTAGTTGATAATCCTAATAATGATACTGTTATACCTATTAAGATCAAAGCATATACGACAGACACCAAAAAACCATTAGTAGTTTACAGAAATACAACATTTACGTTTCCGCGAAAAGGTATTTTGATGAAAGATTCAGCAGCGCAATAGAATTGTTTGCCTTTTAAAATGTATATTTTTTAAGGCAAAAGCTACTATAATAGCCTCAAGATTTTTAAGAGGGTTGTTATGTCTTTATTTGTGGTGGTCTCCAATCGGTTTTCTAAAGTTGTCGGTACGATTGTAAAATCACTCTCTTATCCATTTCATCTGGCATTTCCAAACAAACGCTTCACGATTCCAAAGCATAGTAAAGCTTGGTTAAAATCCAAAACAGACTATAATATACCAAAAATAATTTGGCAGACCAACTATACAAACAAAGTTAGTTTGCCTGTTTATGCGAACTATCTTTTTAACAGACTGATGTCGCCGGGCTATGAATACCGCTATGTAAGTACGCAAGAGCGGGAAGAGTTTATTAGAAAATATGCTTCTGATGAGATGTACGGGGCTTATGAGCAGTTAACAGACGGTGCTGCACAGGCTGATTTTTGGCGTATATTTGTATTGAATTATTATGGTGGGATATATTTAGATATAGATGCACATCTTGTTTGGCCGCTTGGTAAGATTATTCGGCCTGAGGATGCTGAACTTTTTTTAATGACAAAAAAGCATTATAGCAACTATTTTATAGCTAGCAGAAAAAATAATCCCATACTTGAGAAAAACCTTGAGATTATAGTAAATAATATAAAAACTAAAACTATCGGCGGAGGGGTGTATGATTTGACCGGTCCGACAACCTTAAATACTGCTATTGGCGATAAAAAGCCTAACCATAGGTTTTATCGTCATACATGCATACAGGGGAGTTTTACAAATGAGTATTTTCAATATATAGACAAACCAAGAGGAAAATGGACATATGTAAAATCTGAAGATTTGTTAAAAAATATAAACGACAAGGATGCTAAGTCATGAAAAAACGTATTTTAGTGACTGGAGGAGCGGGTTTTGTCGGCTCAAATCTTTGCGAAAGATTAGCAAGTGATAACTCATGTGATGTTTATTCTCTTGATAACTATTTTACAGGCAGTACCGATAATCATATTTTGGGCGTAGAGTATATCAAAGGCAGTACTGTTGATATTGCGACACTTATAGATTTTCCTCCTGATATTATATATCATCTGGGTGAATACTCCCGAGTTGAGCAGAGTTTTGATGATATTGAAAAAGTATGGCAGTTTAACAAAGACGGCACGTTTGCTGTTTTGGAGTTTGTTCGCAAGACAGGCGCGAAGCTTGTTTATGCAGGAAGCAGTACTAAGTTTGGTGATGGCGGCTTGGGGCGAGATGCAAGTCCTTATGCATGGAGTAAAGCAACTAATACACAGCTAGTTCAAAATTACAGTTCCTGGTTTGGCATCTCTTATGCAATTACATATTTTTACAATGTATATGGAAAAAGAGAGATTTCAACAGGAAAATATGCAACGCTTATAGCTCTTTTTAAGGAAAAAATGAAAAATAAAGAACCACTTACTATCGTAAGTCCCGGAACACAAAAAAGAAACTTCACTCACATAGATGATATCATCAACGGCCTTGTGCTTGTAGGAGAGCGCGGAGAAGGAGATGAGTTTGGCATAGGAAGCCCAGAGGCTTACAGCATTAAAGAGATTGCTGAAATGTTTGGTGGAAAAATCAAGATGCTTCCCAAGCGAAAAGGTAACCGTATGACAGCTGATGTAGTCACAGAAAAAACAGAAGCACTTGGATGGA
>WFMO01000021.1 GCA_015489055.1 Helicobacteraceae bacterium
ATCTCCGATACCGATAGTGTATATCTTGATGTGATACCGCTTTGCCATTTTCAAAGCTATATGTAGTGGTATTCTTGTTACTTGCTGCGTGTTATATCCATCTGTCATCAAAATAGCAATTTTTGTTTTTGCCTTTGAATTTTTTAAAAGATTTACGCCCTGAGCGATAGAATCATAAAGCGCCGTATATGGACCGGCCATTGCTACATGTAATCTTGAGACAATACCTAACAAAATATTTTTATCATACGTAAGAGGTGATGCGATAAACGAATAGGTTCCAAAAACAACAATACCAATATTGTCATTAAATCTATGCTTGATAAACTTATCTACAATCTGTTTAACAACATCAAAGCGTGTATAATTTGGATTATACGGATCAAAGCCTCTTGTATTCATAGAGCCGGACGTATCTAAAATCAAAGCTATATCAATGCCCTGTCTAGGTTTAACCATAAACGGATACTGCTTCACGGGTGACATAAGCGCAAGAGTTAAAAACAGCACAGACAACCATTTTAAAATAGACAAGATTCTGGATTTGCTTGTTATCTCTTTTGCAAACTCTGATGTATGTGGAAAATAAAAAGACGGAAGGCGTATTTTGCAAAAAACAAAGCATATCCCAAAAATAATTAAAACTATAGCAGCTTCAGGATATTCAAAATAAAAACCGTTAAACATCTATCATGCCTTTATACAGCTCAAAATATCCTTTAGTCTCATCATCCATATCTTGAACAATTTTTTTATATTTGTACTTTTGAAGTCGTTGCACAAGGTTTTCATACATTTCACTATTTCTGGGCGAATCACCTCTAAAGATATATCCATACTTTGTAATATCATAAGCCGCTTGTTTTGGATTATTAAAATCAATATGCTGCATCATTTTAAAATATTCACGCCTCTTGTTGATACGATTTTTATGTTTATACCACCTTAAAATAAGATAAATAACCGCCATAACGACCAATGTGGCCACCACAATTAAAACAGCGGCCACATAAACGCTATTATCGGAAATAGCAATCATCGGTTTTATATCTTTTAATTTTATCTGATTCATAACTATCCTTGAAATATTCGTCTTAAATTGACGCTTACGATATCATCTGTATAAATTTTTCCAAATCTAACTTTACTTTTTCTAAAATCTTCAAACAATTTTTTATCATGAATTGCAACTTTTGAAGCGTATCTTTTAATGCTTTTACGGTTAAAGTCGCTCTGGGTCACTTTTCCTGTCTCAGGGTCTGTTATAGCACTAAAGCCAATTGCCGGAGGATGTTCTTCAAGCTTATCTCTAACAATCAGTGCTACAACTTCATGCTTTTTAGCAAGCAGTTTAAAGTCAACATTATCAAAAAAATCTGCTATAACGATAACTAACGAACGACGCTTTAAGCGTTTATACAACGCATTAGCCATGGCGGTATAATCAGCTTTTTGGTTTAAAGAGTGAAACTCTAAAACTTTTGATACATTTTTTTCTACAAAATTCATTTTTTTTGTCGGTCTTGCATAATCCTCAATTTTATCAGTAAAGATATAAGTACTTAACATATCTCCGTTTTTAATCACTGAAAAACCGAGCAAAGCAACAATTTCGGCAATAATATCTTGCTTAAAAGCTTTTGAACCAAAATAAACACTACCATTTAACATAGTTGCAATTACAACATTTAATTCTCTTTCTTCTTTAAAAATTTTTACATACGGGGTTTGCATTTTTGCCGTAACATTCCAATCAATATGTCTGATATCATCGCCCGGCATATACTCTTTTAGCTCAATAAAATCATATCCCTCGCCATTAAAAACAGATGGATTATTACCGCTTATCTCACTAAATACCTGTCGCTTGGCACGAACTAATATCTTTTTAAGTTTGCTCATTAAAAAAACCTTTAAGGTATAGCTACGGCATCTAAAACTTTATCTATTATAAAATCGGCTGTTATATCTTGCGCCTCGGCTTCGTATGTTAAGACTATGCGGTGGTGCATAGCCTCTTTTAAGATATATGCAACATCAACGGGTGTTACAAAATCCTTGCCTCTTAAAAAGGCCATTGCTTTTACAGCTTTAAACATATCTATACTCACGCGTGGACTGGCACCAAATTGAATAAAATCAGATATCTCCTCTAAGCCATAATCTTTTGGATTACGAGACGCATCTACAAGGTTTATGATATATTCTTCAACCTGAGCATCTACATGTATATTTTTTACAAACTGCTTTAGCTTAGCTAAATCCTGAGCATCAACAACAGCTTCTATAGTTTCAAAATTGCCACTTGAGATACGTCTTGCAATCTCAAGCTCCTCTTTTTTTGTATTATATCCCACATCAAGCTTTAACATAAAACGATCAAGCTGTGCTTCTGGCAATTGATACACTCCCTCCTGCTCAACAGGATTTTGCGTTGCCATAACAAAAAATGGGGCATCTAATTTAAAACTTTGCTCACCTATTGTTACCTGACGTTCTTGCATAACTTCAAGTAAAGCCGATTGAAC
>WFMO01000022.1 GCA_015489055.1 Helicobacteraceae bacterium
ATCAAGCAATGCAAAATTTAAACGACCAACCGCCATAGCCATAGGGATAACTTTATTTGATTCATTTAGCAGCGCATCATCAAGTATAATCAAACGGATGCCCTCTTCTCTTACACTTTTTATGATAGTTTCCAACAAAGTATCTAAAGACTGTTTTAGATTTTCCTTATAAGCTGTTGAGAATGTTTTATTTTTATAAAAATCCTGAAAATTTGGAGATTTTGGATCTCCGAAAGATTTAAGTACGCTAAGCTTTTCATAGGTAATAATTGGTGAAACAGATTTTAATCTATGTGCATGTGAAGGAACTTCTCCTAAAATATTATGCACTTCACCAAAGCCTGTGTTTAAACTCATCACAACTTTTTCACGAATCGGGTCTATCGGAGGATTTGTAACTTGAGCAAACTTTTGTTTAAAAAAATCGGTAAAAGAGCGTTGTTTATTGCTAAAAGCAGCCAGTGGAGTGTCATCACCCATAGCTCCTACTGCTTCTTTTGAATCCCTCATCATCGGTTCAATAATCTGCTCAACTATCTCTTGTGTAATATTGAAATAGCGCTGTTTTGCAATCAAGTCGTCGGTGGCTATCTTCTCAAGCTTTAGATACTGATTTTCTGCATGCTCTTGAAGATAAATCATATGCGCATTTAACCACTTCATATAAGTATTTGAGTTTTTAAGATAATCGTTAATCTGTTCATCTTTTAAAATTTGACCATATTTTAAATCAAGTCCAATCATCTCACCGGATTGAAGTCTTCCGCGTTCTTTAATATTTTTTTCATCTATATCTACCACGCCGTATTCACTAGCAATTAAAAATACATCATCTTTGGTTATAATATATTTTGAAGGTCGCAGTCCGTTTCTATCTAAGACGCAGCCAATATATCGCCCATCAGTCAGCGATACGGCAGCCGGCCCGTCCCATGCTTCAAAAACAGTTGATTGATACTCATAAAAAGCGCGTAACTCAGGATCCATATGTGGTGAATTTTGCCAAGCGCTCGGGATAACTGCGCGTGCAGCTTTAAAAAAATCCATTCCATTTACAATTAAAAATTCAAAGAAATTATCAACACTAGCACTATCTGAAGAATCTGGCTGTAAAATCGGTAAAATTCTAGATATCTCTTCATCTGTAAAAACATCACTTTTGATATGCTCTGATTTAATCTGCACATTAATTCTGTTTGCTTCAACTGAGTTTATTTCACCATTATGAGCTATACTTCTAAATGGCTGGGCTAGTTTCCACTGAGGCAAGGTATTTGTAGAAAATCGCTGATGAAATAAAGAAAACGATATCTTAAAATCTGTATCTTGCAGATCTTTATAAAACTCTTTAATATGAGTCGGCATAACCAACCCTTTATAAGAAAGCACCGATGTGGACATAGACGCGATATAGAAATCTTTATCCTCACGCAGCATATGCTCACTTTCTTTTCTGCTAAGATACAATAATGCGTCAAAACGTCTTGAAGACACTATTGAATCTGGCACAATAAACAATTGCATAATATGCGGCAACGTCTTTAAGGCTTCTTCACCTAATGCTTTTGTGTTAACAGGAACCTCTCTGATTAAAATAATTTTAAGATCATTGTTTGCACATATTTTCTCGACCGTGTCTAAAGCCGATAACTCTTTAGTAAAAATAGATGCTATGGCATATTGAGATGGTAATTCAACATTTTGTTCTCGAGCAATTTTATACATAAAATCTCTTGGCATAGACATAAGCAATCCGCTGCCGTCGCCGGTTTTACCATCTGCAGCAATTGCTCCCCTGTGCATCATACGTTCAAGTGCGGTAATAGCATACTCTAAAGTTTTATTAGATGCCAAATTTTTAATATTAGCTACTATTCCAAATCCACAGTTATCTTTATATGACCTTAGCAAGTCATTATATTTATTCATGTATAATACTCCATTTTTTATCATAAACTAAAAAACAGAAACTAAGCGTTTTTAATAGTTTTTTATATTTACTGATAAAATCAATAATTTTAATCTCTTTTTAAAGATATTTATCCTATTAGAGATTAGGAGTTATTATTCTAACTAAAATTGTATTAAATATACTTTTAAATATGAATATCAACTTATATTAGAAGAAATATGTGTAAAATGGAAGCAAATTATGCAGGGATATATTGTCAACATCAACAGGGTGCGTGATGAAGATTTGATAGTAACAGTTTTATCTAAAAACACCTTGCATACCACATATAGATTTTATGGCGCAAGACATGGAACTATAAATCTTGGATTTAAAATAGATTTCGAGCTTCAAACCTCACCACAAAGTTCTATCGCAAGATTAAAAGATGTAATGCATATCGGTTTTCCCTGGATTTACAGCCATGCTAAGTTGCGAGTATGGCAACAATTTAATGCATTATTATACAAACATTTAAAACAGACACAAGAATTGGATAGTTTTTATTTTGACTTGTTAGATTATGCAGCAAAAACTATTGACAAGCAAAATTCCAAAAGAGTTATGGTCGAAATTTACACAAGGCTTTTAAAACTAGAAGGCCGACTGCACACCGAAAATATATGTTTTTTATGTAATGATAAAATTGAAGGTGACATAGCCTACCTAAGAGCATTTTTACCGACACATCCATCTTGTTCGCATAGATTACATGTAAGAAGTGAAGCTATGAATGAATTGATGTTGAACAATTCATCATTTTTCTTATCAAACAAGGAAATAGATATATTATGGTTTGTTATAAACGAGGGGTTATAGGTACCTGAGCCTTTTAAGTGTTGCCCTTTGGGTAAAAAACACAATCTACATCGTTGAAAATCTTTGAAGCACTGATAGCTCCTGCGAATTTTTGCCTTGTATCTTATGTTTTCTTTCTTTATTAAATTATGACATTTATTGTGCTCAGGCACTTAAAGTAGTTATTAAGATAGTTTTAACTATCATAATAACAAATGATAAATAGCCAACACAAAACTTTACACCAAATGAGTAAATATGCAAAATGTTCATCAACAAATCTTAAAGTATTTTCCTGAGATTATCATCATTATAACTATTTTCACAATAGCGCTTGTGTATATCATTCTAAAACAAAGAAAACAAGAATTACAATCAGAGTCAACTGATAATTATGAAATAGATACAAACAATACACAAAAGCAAGACAAAACACAGCAGGCGGAGACTCATAAGTTTACAATCATACCGCCCAAAAGAGAGTTTGATGAATCTATCGAAGTTACAAAAAAGAGTTTTTCAATTTTTAACAACCTAAATATCATTGTAGCAGACGATAATGCCATCAACCAAAAAGTTATCACATCACTTTTAGCAGATTCACCTATTAAAATATACACGGCTGATAACGGGCAGGAAGTTTTTGATATTTTAGAGCGTCATAAAGACATATCGATTATATTGATGGATGCACATATGCCTGTAATGGATGGATTTGAAGCATCAAAAAAGATAAGAGAACACAAAGAGTACAATAATATATTAGTCGTAGCACTAAGCGGAGATACCTCCACAGATGATGTTAACAAGATGAAGCTAGCAGGCATGCAAGAACATCTGAAAAAACCGCTTCAAATAGATAAGATGTTTAAGATATTTTACATGTATGCAAACAATATCGACGTCAAAAATAGTAAAGACGATATAGTATCAAGCAGTATCAACCAAGAAAAGGGTTTATTAATATCCTCAGGTGATAAAGATCTATACAAGCAGATATTGCTTGATTTTTATACTACTTATAAAAATATAGATGAATATTTATCTAAAAATTTAATCTCAAACAACCTTCGCCAAAGCTCTGCTGTTTTACTGGATATATCGGGAGTTGCAGCAAGCATTGGTGCCCAAAGATTATCTGATTTAGCAAAAGAATATAAAGCAATTATTGACAATAACCAAGAGGTGCGTTATACGCAGATAAATCATGACTTCAAAACAGAATTGGATAAGGTTTTAACAGAACTCCAAAACTTATCTTAGTCAATAAGGCTCAAGTTTATTGATGATACTTGCATATATTTACATTTTTTTGATATACTTCCACTCAACTTATAAATAAAAGGAAGAAACATGGCAAAACATCAATTTCAAACAGAAGCAAATCAAATATTAAACTTAATGATACATTCTTTATACTCAAATAAAGAGATTTTTTTACGTGAACTTGTATCTAATGCATCAGATGCGTTAGATAAGCTAAATATGCTGGTTTTAACAGATGAAAAATATAAAAATATCAAATTTAATCCCCGAATAGACATCATAGTAAACAAGGATGAAAAAACACTAACGGTTAAAGATACCGGAATCGGCATGAATGAAGAAGACTTGATTAATCATTTAGGAACAATAGCAAAATCAGGCACAAAAGCCTTTTTAGAAAATCTAAGTGGAGATCAGAAAAAAGATTCACAATTAATAGGTCAATTCGGTGTTGGATTTTACGCAGCGTTTATGGTAGCAAAAAAGGTTGAGGTTACTACAAAAAAAGCCGGCGAAGATAAAGCATATAAATGGACAAGCGCCGGTGATGGTGAATTTGAACTAGAAGAGACTACAAGTAATGATATCGGTACAAGCATTAAACTTTATCTAAATGACGATGAAACTGAATTTTTAGAAGAACATAGAATTACAAGCATTATTGAAAAATATTCTAATCATATTCCGTTTCCAATCTTTATGAATAAAGAACATTTTATTCCAGCAAAAAAAGATGATGACGGCAAAGAGATTGAACCTGAAAAAACTGAAATAATCAATGAGCAAATAAACAAAGCAAATGCATTATGGAGCATATCAAAATCAGAAATAAGCGATGAAGAGTATAAAGATTTCTATAAAAGCATAGCCCATGATTCAAATGAACCGCTGCTTTGGATGCACAACAAAGCCGAAGGTGCTATAGAATATACAACTCTATTTTATATTCCGTCAAAAGCTCCGATGGATATGTACCGTGTTGATTATACGCCGGGAATTAAGCTCTATATCAATAGAGTCTTCATCACTGATGACGATAAAGAACTTATGCCTACATATCTTAGATTTTTAAAAGGCGTTATAGACTCTAAAGATTTACCGCTAAATGTAAGCCGTGAAATTTTACAAAGCAATGCGGTTATGGCAAAAATTAAAAACGCTTCTGTCAAAAAGGTATTATCAGAGCTGTCAAAACTTGCAAAAAATGATAAAGAAAAATATAATACTTTTATTAAAGAGTTTGGTAATGTTTTAAAAGAGGGTCTGTATGCTGATTTTGCCAATAGAGAAAAAATACTAGACTTGCTTAGATTTGCAACGCTTAATTCAGAGGAAAAAGTATCTCTTGCAGAGTTTGTAAAAAATATACCGGAAGATAAAAAAGAGATATACTATATTGCTGCAAAATCATCAGTCAATATGTTAAAAAGTAATCCTGCGCTAGAGAGATTTAAAGCAAAAGGCATAGATGTTCTTATCTTAAACGAAGAAATTGACACTATTGTTTTTCCTATGGTTACAGAGTACAAAGAATACAAATTTGTAAATGTAAACGATGCTAAGTTTGAAGAAAGTGAAGAGGAGAAAAAAGCCCACGAAGAAGATGCTAAAGCATGTGATAGCTTAGTTAAAGAGTTTAAAAATGCACTAGCAGACGAGATAAAAGATGTGGAAATAACTTTTGATTTAACTGATTCTGCTGCATCCATTAAAGAGGACAAAGAAGACCCATCTTACATGATGGCTCAAATGATGAAACAGATGGGACAAAACGGTGATGTGCCTGCTGTAAAACCTATCTTACAATTAAATCCAAATCATGAGTTAATCAAAAAACTTAAAGACTCTGCTGATGTGAATCTAGTTAATGATGCCGCGCATGTACTGCTTGATCAGGCAAAACTGTTTAACGGCATGGAGATTGACGATACTCCTGAGTTCATAACAAAGCTAAATCGAATTATGCTTAAAGCACTATAATTATAATTTTTCAATGATAGGGTGAAATGATTTTGTAATCACGCGTACCCTATCACCAATATTTAAACCCACTATTTCATCTTTTGTAGCAATAGTTTTTATCACTTCATGCCCTACATGTAAAACTAAAATATAGATCATCTCATTTTGTGTTATCTCAAGCAGTTCCCCTATAAACTCAAACGCGGCACTTGTTTTATGTTTAAAAAATATCTGCTTTGGAGTGCCTTGGGATTTTATATGCCCATTTTCTATCCAGACAACATCACTGCAGAGCTTAAAAATTTCGCCCACATCATGGCTTACAAGCACCGTAGTCATACCAAAGAGTTTATGAATTTCTAAAAGCTTATCTTGCAATTTTGATCTCATCTGTGCATCAAGAGCTGAAAGCGGTTCATCAAGCAATAGTATTTTTGGTTTGCAAACGACAGCACGAGCAAGTGCAACGCGTTGCTTTTGCCCGCCGGAGAGCTGATGCGGGTATCTGGTATGAAGCTCACTTAGCCCAACAACTTCCATTACTTCATCTACATAAGTTTTAGTATCTCCTTTTTTAAGAGCATACAATAGATTTTCTTTGACTGTCATATTTGGAAACAGAGCAAAATCCTGAAATACAAACCCCACACCTCTTTTTTGAGCCGGCTTATTTATCTTTGTACTTGAATTAAACCATACCTCACCACCAACTTCTATCTTACCTTTTTTAGCAATCTCTAATCCACTTAAGATTCTAAGAAGTGTGGTTTTTCCGGCACCTGATTGTCCATAAAATGCAATAAAAGCACCGTCTTTTATCTTGATATTTACTTCTAGATCCATCAGGCCCGATGCTAAATTTAAAGGTTTTACAATATCTATATGTATCATTTAAAACCTTTTGCAAAGTATTTTTTATTCACAATATATACAAGCAGTAAAACACAAAAAGAGATAACAAACAGTGTTAAAGCATATTTATTTGCCTCGTGATAATTTAAAGATTCGACCTGATCATATATAGCAAGTGAAGCAACTCTTGTTTTTTGTGGAATATTTCCACCTATCATCAAAACAACGCCAAATTCTCCTATAGTATGCGCAAATGTTATAACCACACCCGTTAAAAGAGAGGGTTTAATATTTGGTAGTAAAATTTTAAAAAAAATATTAATTTTTGATTTTCCTAGTGTTGTGGCAGCTTCTAATAGTGATTTTGGAAGTGCAGCTAAGCCATTTTGAATCGGATGAACCATAAAAGGTAAACTAAATATCACAGAACCAAGAACTAAACCACCAAAAGTAAAGGTAAGTCTAAAACCAAAATACTCCTGTAAAAATCTGCCTAAAAAATTTTCCTGAGAAAAAGCAACCAAAAGATAAAAACCAAGAACAGTAGGTGGTAAAACAAGCGGCATACTTACAATAGTTTCAATAAGCGGCTTTACATGCGATCTGCTAACTGAGAGATAATAAGCTATACATGTACCCAGTATAAGTAAAATCACTGTTGTTACAAAAGCCAATTTAAAGGTAAGCAGCATTGTAGAAATAAACATTTCATTCATCATTTATGTCCGTTACAATCATCTCGGTAGATTTAACAAAAGCCGTGACATTGTCACCTATTTGCAAATCCATGTTTTGAACTGCTTTCATACTTATAATTGAATCTATATGGTGACTAAAAAACGATAATCTAAGTTGCGCTAAAAGGTCACCTTTTTGGATATCTTCTACCTTGCATGTAAATCTGTTTTGCAAACTTATCTCACCAACAAAATTTTTAGCTATACTTACCTCAGATTCTTTAAACAAAACGACTACTTCATCATATTTACATATAGAATCTAAATCTATCGCAAAAGCAGTAAGAGCAACATCATCACAAAGCATATCTAGCTTTGTTAACATGTCTGAGTTTGAAACCGATGTTACAGTACATTTCAATCTGTTCATATCACCTCGTTTATTTAGGCAAAATATATCCAAACTGTTTGAATATACTCCTGGCCTGTTTACTGAATATAAAATGATAAAATTTCATAGTAGCTAATTTATTTGAAGTATCGGCGTATTTTAACACAACTACGCCCTGTCGCAAGAAATTGTATAGCGACGGAGCTATATCTATATAATGACCTTTATTTTTCATTTTCGGCGACATCACTACGGATTTGGCGGTTATGCCTAAATCTACAGATTTGGAATAAATATATTGATTTGTTTGGGCTATACTGTCTGCATAAATAATTTTAGATTTTACATCAGTAAATATTTTGACATTTTTCATAGCATTCACAGCTTGCACACCATAAGGAGCGTTAGCGGGATTTGGTATCGCAACTGTCAGTATTGACGGATTTTTTAGAGTATCTATTTTATCTTTTAAACTGACTTTCTTAAGTGTCCAAAGCACAAGTGAGCCTTTTGCATAAACCTTCGGTTTTGTTATAGCTAAATTATGTTTATATAAATACATGGGATATTTCATATTTGCCGATAAAAAAAGATTAAACGGAGCGCCACTTTTTATCATAGCCGTTAATTTTCCAGATGAAGATACAACGCTTTGAACATAAATGCCCGTCTTTTTTGTAAATGCATGAGATAGCGCCTTCATTGCGTACTGCGCATTCGCAGCAACTGCTACTGTAATCATTTTTGCAAAGCTGTTAACACTAAACAACAAAACTAAAATAAATATCATTTTTTTCATTTTTTCCCTTTTACTAAAATAAATAATTAATGCCAAATCTATAATCACCATAAGATGGTGCAGATTTAATGTTGTCAAGCATATCACGGGTGCCACTTTTATAACTTACATATTCCATTCTTAACTTTAAGTACAAATTTGGCACAGAGGCAAATGTTTTTGTCAAGTCTAACTCTATTGCGTTATGATCAGCCGGAGTTCCAGGTTTATTGTTATCAAAATCTTGTACAGCGTATCTGACAAAAGTATTGATACCTATTTGCTTAAAATTATAGCCAAGTCGTAACATATATGACGCTGTATTTGCATACCAGTTATACTGAGCCATGTTTCTTGTAAAACCACCGGTAGGGTAACCTCTCCAAGGAGCGATGATATCTGATTCATTTGCTATATATGTATATCCTAATCGTCCTAAAAAGCCATTATGCCTTAAATCTAGTCTTGCACCGTAAAGTTTACCGTTTACACTTGTTGGATTTGTATAGCCTTTTGCATCATCTTTTAAATTTGCACCTCCTATCGCACCTGCACCCTCGTCAAATTGTTGCATATATCTAAAACCGGGTATAGCCGTGAAACCATTGGGCAGATGTATCTTATAATATGCATCAAGCGTTATACTGCTAACTAATTTCGGTACAGAAGTATAGTTAAACATAAATCTTAAATTTCTAATTGATTTGTTATTTATCTGAGCAATAATGAGTCTAGTTTTAATACCTTTTTGTGCTAATTTTGTCGTAGTTAGACCATGAGGCATACCGGCATCATCATTTTGTGTCCACTGAGAGTAAGCCGCCTTATTAGAATCATCATATGCCAGCACATCATGAAATGTTGTATGATCTCGCAATTTTTGCTTTGTAAAATAGGCTAGTTTAATTGTTGTTTTTGAGAAATGTTTTCCAATATAACTTATACCTTCAAAGGTGTTTGGTATCATTTTTGTATCATCAGATGCTGTTAATCTGCTTTCAAAAATTTGACGACCTATTTTAATATCACTTTTAAATTGTTTATATTGAATATATGCTTGAGCCAATACGGTCATATTAAAATTACCCGAAGTTACAGCATTGTATCTACTAAGTGTTCCTCTGTCGCCTTTTAAATATTCTACTTCCGACTGATTAATATGCCAAGGATTTTGAGAAGTATAAAGTCCAGCAGTAGCCCCAAAACCTTTCAAATATGCCGTTTTATATATTATACTACCGCCAATGCCTGTGGTCCATGTGCTCCTTCTTTTTTGTGTTTGAATTTGTGGTTTATTGATGAATGAATTTGTTCTAAATCTCCCATAAAATATTCCATCGCTAAACATATCTAAAAAATTATCTACGTTAGGGGGTACAATTTTATAGACTAAAGTCATATTTCCTTTAAGAACCCTTTTAACTTTTGTAGCTGCATTAAGTGATAGCACAAATATAGCGATTGTCACCACACTTAGACCAATCTTTCCCATCTCATATCCTTATATATTAAGTTATATAACGCATTGTACAAAAGGTATTCTTTATTTAATATAAAAGTTATATAGCTAAAATTACTTCAGAGGGTAAAAAAGTGGCATAAGCTGTATCGTTTTGTTTTAAGTCAAGACATTTTAAAAGCTCTAAAGACACGATGGACACTATATCGTTACCCTCATTTGAGCGCAATATAATTTCAGCAAATCTGTTGTCATTTTTTACACTAACAACGATGCCTTTAAAAACATTTAATTGATTATCTTTTTGTTTTGTTTTAGATAGATTTACCCAACTACTTTTAATGAGCGCAAACACCTCAGAATCAACATCAATATTCATAGCTTTTGCACTGGTGTGCGTTATAATAGAGTTGATTGTCTGACCTTTTCCTATATCTATCGTTACACTAAACTCTACAGATGAGCTTTGAATATGTTGTACGGTTCCGTAATATTGGTTTCTGGCACTTGTCTGAAGAGTTAAATGTTTTCTGGCATCAATGAGCTCAGCAAATGAATTGCTTTTATTATCAAGTATAGTAAATAATTTAGCTTGCAGTCTCTCAAGTTCATTATATATATGTATATACTCCCGACCCTTGTCGGTTAAAACAGTTCCTCCTCCCCCTTTACCGCCGGTTATACGCTTAACTATGGGTTCATTGCTTAATGTGTTCATCTCATTAACAGCATCCCAAGCCGCTTTGTAGCTCATCTTCATCTCTTTTGCTGCTTTTGAGATTGATCCATATTTATCTATATATTGCAATAAAACAATACGACCTTTTCCAAAATACCCATGCTGTTCATTTTCAAACCATAAATTACTTTTTATTTTCATAAATTAATTATAATATACAACGAGTTTATCTATACTGAAACTGCTTATAGTTTTTTACGACGCTCTTGATAATTATTTATCAATACGACGATGTGCAACTTACCAATAATTGCCAAATGCCTCTTGCACATATGTCTTAAAAGTTTTAAAAAAGGTACTTTGATGCTTATTTTTGTTGTAAATAAGATACAATATTCTATCCATCTTTACATTTTGCAACTGAACTTGAAACAATTGCTTGTCTTGTATCTCTGTGGAAACGGCAAATCTCGACAAACAGGATATCATATCCGGATTATTCCGCAATAGTATCTTTGCTTCATCTAATTCGGCAAATTCCATAACAATATTCATATCCTTATAAATTGGTCCGAATGTTTCAAAAAAAAGCTTTCTTATACCAGAACCTTTTTCACGCATAAGCCACTTATACTGATATAATTGATCAATATAGTAAGAGTCTTGTGATAATGCCTTATTGCTTGTTACGATAATCAGCTCATCTTGAACCAATGGCTCTTTTATAATCTCAGGCTCGCTACAACTCATCTCTATAAATCCTATATCAACCTCACCATTTAGAACTTTTGTTATAATATTGAAAGAATTATCAATTATTTTATCTATACTACTGTCGCTATATGTCTGAAGAAAATCATAAACTATCTGTGGGGTTACGAAACTTCCTATCGTTTTACTTGATCCTATACGTAGCTTACCTGCCACTTTGTCCGTTTTAAAAATATGTTCTGCATCCACAAGAGATGAGAAATGTTTATATGTCTGCTCTTTAAATACCCTACCCCGCTCATTAAGTATTAATTTTTTACCAATTCTATCAAAAAGAGGCTCTCCCAAACTTGTTTCCAATGATTTTAAAGCCAAAGAGATAGCAGACTGACTCATAGATATTTTTTTAGATAACTGAGAGATATGCGGATCTTCACATAAATAATAAAATAATTCCAACTCTTTAAATGACACTACAATCCTTCATATAATAAATTTATAAACCAAATCGTTAAAATACGACTATATATTCTTAAAAACTCATTGTTTTTACAAAAGTTAATGATAAACATGTTTATTTCCTTTTGGACTTTGGCACCAGCACATACAACATCTTAGATTAACTCTTTTAAATCATCTATTCAACGCTAATAACTACAACGATAGATATTCAAGAAGTTGCATAAAAAAGGAATCGCTAATCATTGTTTATAAACACAACACATCTTAAAACGCCAAACGAGTTTTAATATCTAATCCAATATCTATAAAGTTTAGCTAACATTTCAGTTATTCTTTATAGGATAATTATTTTCTAACACTTGGAGCATTAACTTTTATGCCATTTGACATATATGCCATAAAGTATTCCAAATCACCCATCCATTTACTGTTTGGCTTATGTGGTACTTCGCCTTGAGCTTTATTACAGCCTACTAATTGTTTTTCCATCGTTCCGACATGTCCCCATTTTAACCTATATACAGGAAA
>WFMO01000023.1 GCA_015489055.1 Helicobacteraceae bacterium
AACAGATACTCCCATGCTTTGTTTTTTTCATCATCGCCTATCCAGGTGTTAAAGTCAGCATATATCCAACTTCCTGGTTTTATATATGCCAGCTCTTTGCACTCATCTAGTGTAACATCTTCGGCTCTTATAAGCTTAGTTTTTGTCTTTAATGCATTAAACAGATCTTCTAAAAAATCATATCCGCCATTAGGATAAAATTCCCACGCATTTTCTCCGTCTAGTATAACAGATACCACTTCATCTTGTTTTGTATCCGGCAAAGAGGAGATAAAATCCGAAACAGCATCTTTTGTGTCATATGTTTTATACTTAAATCCTAACAAATCACTTAATGCGCGATCTCTAAAAAACATAATAACACCATCTTTTTTATATGGCAAAAATTGATTTGCCTCTCCGCTTTTGTGCAATATCTCTTCATCAGTTGCAATATATTTGATACCTTCATCCCCATACAAAGAGATACTTTTTTCATCCACACCGCCCTCTGCAGGCCAAAAACCTTTTGTTTTGGTATTAAAAGTTTCATAATATATCTGTTTTGCTTTTTTGATATGCTTTAGCCCATCTTCTGCCAAGCTTACAGAATTATCCGGTAAAATAGTTGCCGGATTTGCTATTTTGGCATTGTTTATATCTAATAAAAGAGGAAGAATTGGGTGGGCGTACGGGGTTGTAAAAAGAGAGATGATACCATCTTTAGCCAATTTTGCATAATACGGCAAAATAGTTTTAATAAATGCGATAAGTTTTGAGAACAAAAACTCTTTATCACTTTGGAAAAAATCTTTTTTCTCCATAAATGTTGAGAGCTCCTCTTTTAGATATTTACCACACCAAGAAAGCATAAACAAAACTTCAAGCACAACAAACTGTCTATCATCTAAGAGATCAAACTCAAGCAGCTCTGCAAAAGTACTGTTTATAATAAGATTTGGTTGTATCGATTTTATAATTTTAAGGATATACTGCTTATCGTCTTGTGTTAGTTTTGAAGGCTCAATATACCAAAGCGATAAAAATCTATCTCTATGTGGTGCACTCTCATAAATCTTTAGCTGCTCTATCAAAGTGGCTGTTACGTTAAAAGTAGCCCTTATGCCGGTTTTTTCTACAAGGTAAGGCATATCAAAATAATCTTTTATAGCATGTAAAAAAACCCAGGGCATCGATATCTCGTCATCTCTTAAATATGACGGTTGATGCATATGCCAAAAAAAATGAAGTCTCATATCAACTAATCCATGTTTCTATTTTTTCCCTAAAATCTTGTAATATCTTTTCGCCTGCCTCTTTGGAAATAGCCTGTATATACAGGTGAACACTGTCATAATAATCATCTGGTATCAAAAGTATCCAATCTGTTTTATTGAAAAATATTTTAATACCATCATCGTGAGTCGTGTTTTTATCTTTGGAACCTTCTAAAAACCGGCGCATGATAGTACCTTTTTTATTTGACTTAACGGCTATCTCCATATGATTGTAATAAAAATCAGGTACACTCTCTCGCATCTCTTTTAGCGTTACATGATGATTGCAAAGAAGCTGCATTAGTTTTACAGATGAATATATCGCATCAGTCTGCCATCCAAACTCAACAAACGAAAACATACCGTTTACATCAGCCAAAAGGTCAAACTTATTGATAAAGCTTGCCTTTTTGCCCATCAATTTACCTTTTGTAATTCTGAGATTTTTGAATTCATCATCCATAAAGTCAGGTGCCCAGGCAGGCAGGTAAACTCTATAATTTTTCTCTTCTTTATTTAAAAGGCAAAGAACTGTCAATAAAAGACAGTGGTCTTCTAGCACAAACCCGTCTCTGCAAACATATTCAGCCTTTTGACCGTTTGGATACATAAAGATGCCTAAATCAAGATTAAGCGAAGTTACTATTTTGGAGAGTTTTTCTCTGGAGTCTTTTATCTTGTCTGAGAGTTGAATCAACTTCTCTTGAGATGCATAGGCATTTAACATGATAGAATCTATATCAAAATGATTTAATATTTGCGGATAAATATCTGAAGTCATACCATACATCAAATCAACAACTATTCGTGGTTTACTATCTGAGGTAAATTCACCTATCAAGCTATCGACATCTTGTATATACTTCTTCTTAATTCCTTCTATATATGTAATTGAACCGATTTGCGTAAACTCTACACGTCTAAATTGTTCTCTGAAATAGATTCTCTGAACTGCATCGGAGATTTTTGAATCTATATGCATCCCCTCGCTTGTATAAAAGCTGATTTCCGTTTTATATGGATCTTCTACAGACTGTCTTACATGTATACCGCCTACCACGTCTTCATCTAAAAGCAATTTATGGCGCATAACATTAGCCGGTACGCTTCTTAGATCAAGCGCGTTAACACCTACTGCCAAGATGCCTCCTACAACAAATCTTTTTATCATGCCTGATGCCTGATGATAATCGCGCGAAACATAAAGGCTGCTTCCAATTGGAAAAATGGAAGCAAAAGCTTCAGCTAACTTGTCTGCTATTTCACCCGTTAGTTCCAAATTGGCAACGCCTATAACTCTTCCTTTGTTAAACACATTAGCCTTAAAGCTATCACCCCATACGACATTACGGCTCACAATTGCTCCTTTTTCTATTTTTTTATCCGGCCAGATTGTTACATCATTTCTTATCTGTACATTTGAAGACACTTTAACACCCTCAGCAATAATAGAACCTTTTTTTATCTCGGCATTATCTTTTATTTTTACATTATTGCAAAGGACTGCTCTGTTTATCTCGCAATTTTTACCGATAGATACATCATCCCAAACAACACAGTCATCTACAACAGTATTGTCTGCTATGGTAACATTATCTGCTATACAACTTTTTTCGATTATAACATTCTTGCCGATTTTCGCATTTTTGCCTATTACGACATCGCCTGTAATAGTTAAGCTGTCAGGGAGATTTTGTGTTTTTGTATGAAGATGACCATTTTTATATTTTAACGATTCGCCGGGTAATTCAAAATCTATCTTTTTATTTAAAATATCGTTGTGAACGTCTCTGTAGCTTTGCGGATTACCTACATCCCTCCAGTACCCCTCAACTTTGCATCCCCATAAGTCAATTTTTGCTTTCATGAGTGCCGGAAACAGATCTTTGGAAAAATCAAAATCCCCGCTTGCAGGAATAAATTCCAATATATCTGGTTCAATGATGTATATCCCCGTATTTATGGTATCGCTAAAGACCTCTCCCCAGCTGGGTTTTTCCAAAAATTTGATAATTTTATCATTTTTATTGGTTATTACCACACCAAATTGAAGAGGATTCTCAACAGGAGTAAGCGCAATGGTTAAAAGTGATTCTTTTTTCTTGTGAAAAGAGATTATCTCACTCAAGTCAAAATCAGTTACCAAGTCACCACTTATGAT
>WFMO01000024.1 GCA_015489055.1 Helicobacteraceae bacterium
ATAAAAATATAGATGTTAAAATAACCAATAAAAATAGTTTGATAAATATCATTTAAATACGCTCCCTAAAAAATAGTCAACAATTATATTGACACTGTTCCACATAGACTGTCCCTTATTTAAACTATACTGCGTATAACGGATTTTACAAGGCATCTCAATGTATCTCATATTTAGGATCTTTATAATGCTGATAATTTCTGATGCATGCGCCATTCTGTTTTGCGTAATCTCAAAATTTGGAAATTTTTCTATATTTAACGCTCTTAGACCGTTATGTGAATCGCTTAACCATATACCTGTCGTCACCCATGTAAATATTCTGGAGAGCTTTAAGAGATATTTTTTTCTCAAGGGCATATTTTCAGTTTTACCTAAAAATCTTGAGCCAAGAACTATATCTGCCTTATCCTCATCTAAGGCCAGAACAAAAGGTGCGATATCTTCAGGATCATGCTGTCCATCAGAATCAAACATAACGATATATTTACAGTCAAGTTTTTTGGCAAATTCGATACCAGTCTGCAAAGCTGCTCCTTGTCCAAGATTAACCATATGCCTCAACATATAAACACCGCCCAAGCATGCCGCCTCATAGCTCTTATCAGTTGAGCAGTCATCTATTACAATGATTTTGTACTTGCTGTATTTTTCTCTTAGCTCTTGCAAAACCTTGCCTACAACCATCTCTTCATTATAAAGAGGAATAACTATCGCTACGTGGGCATCATCAACCATTATCTCTCCTCAAAATCTTTTCAATTTTTATTTTTATAGATTGCTCTACATCTAAAAAAGCATCGACTACAGCTTTGCTAAACATTTTATTGGAAACTTTTTTTATCTCTAAAACAGCTTCTTTGTGAGTTTTGCCTTTTTTGTATGACCTAGCACCCGTAATGCCTGCATAAAACTCACCCACTGAAACTATTTGCGCTTCTATAGGAATCTGCGCGCCTTTAAGCCCAAACGGGTAACCTTTTGCATCAAATCTTTCATGATGGTATTTGATAATATCAGATATTGGATAGATATGACAAATCGGCTCCACTATAATACTCCCAATCAGCGGATGCTCTTTTATAAGGTCCATATCTTTTATCTCTAACTTATCTTTGTTTAAAATCGCCAACAAATCGCCAATCATGCCAATATCATGAAAAGATGCGCCCATAGCAATCGCATCAATCTGCTCCTGCGATAAAAAAAGTGATTTTGCCACTTCCACCGAAATAGTTTTAACTATAAGAGAATGGTTTTTATAATACACATTCTCCATCTCTACGGCTTGGTTGGTAAACTCCAACAGTTTCAAATAATTTTGTACCATTTCGCTGTTTTTATTCAAATTTGCCAAAAAACTGCCTGCCATATCTAAAAATGACCCGACTTGAGCCATTGTTTCGTTCTTTAAAGGCTTATCGTCATAAAATTCAAGCTTAAAAGGAGTATTTCTTATAAAAAACACCTTTTGAAGCGGTGCCTCTGTTGAGTGTTGAAAAACAGACTTGCCATCTTTAGTGAGAAGCTTGGCTCCTTTGGCCTTTGTAATTTTTAGTATTAAAGCCGTAAAAAATTTGAAAAATTCATCTTGATCCATCTGCAGTTTCATTAACGAAATTGAAGTATCTTTACTCACATTTAAAAGTGCTTCTCCGCTTTTTGATTTAAAACCGCTTACGCTTTGTTCGTAAAATCCAAGCATTATCTCAAAAAAACCGCTATATGTTCTAAACTTAACATTAGGCTTTAGATAAAAAAGCATAAGCGTATCTTTTGAACTGCTGGTGAAATACTCTATAACGTAATTTCCGCTTTTTTTAAATCTAATAAGCTCTTTTTTCGCCAGCCTAAGCGGCGTGGCAATATCTTTGATATTGTTTGTATTTGATTCTACAAGAATATATGTTTCACCTCTAAGGGCGTATAAGGCGGCGTATTTTGCGCCCACAAGGGCAATGCTCTTTAATAAGGAGAGCTCAATATCCCTGATCTGCTTTTTGCTGCTTAAATCTTTAAAAAAATCATCAAAAATTTGAACTTGGTATTGAAAACTTATATTTTTCCTAAAAGATTTTAATGTCATAACAAACAAGACTGCTACAAAGATAGCAAAAATCCACCAAATATTGCTAAAAAAATGATTTACCGCAGCTAAATCAGACGTTAGTTCGTCAGGCAATACATAGTTAAAAAAATATCTGCTTTGTTCAAAAATTCCCATGTTTTGCCTTTTGCGTAAGATAAGACATATATTTATGGTTATCTATCTCATAAACAGTCATTGTTCCTGTTTTATCATAAATTTTTATGTTGTTGTGATACATGCTATATATGGCTATCCAACTTTTTAAATCCCTTAGCATCTTGCCTCGCCATCGATAATACCACTGATCCATCCCCATATAAGGCAC
>WFMO01000025.1 GCA_015489055.1 Helicobacteraceae bacterium
GGGATAGACACTATATCCATATTTGATGCTAGCAGTTATAGTGTAAGAATAGCAGGCGAAATAAAAGATTTTGATCCTACAACAGTGATGGCGCCAAAAGAGGTTAAAAAAGCCGATAGGTTTATACATCTAGGATTAAAAGCTGCACAAGAAGCTATGAATGATGCCGATTTTACCGGTAGCATTGATATGGATCGTTTTGGAATTGTTGCAGCTTCAGGAATCGGCGGTCTTCCTGCTATTGAGAAAACATCAATAATTATTCACACAAAAGGTCCAAGACGAATCTCTCCTTTTTTTATTCCGTCAGCTCTTGTTAATATGCTTGGTGGATTCGTATCTATCGCCCATAATCTAAAAGGTCCAAATCTTTCTGCCGTAACTGCATGTGCTGCAGGCACTCATGCAATTAGCGAAGCAGCGAAAACGATTATGTGCCACGGTGCCGATAGAATGTTGGTCGTTGCAGCAGAATCTGCGATAACAGGTGCGGGAGTAGGTGGATTTGCCGCCATGAAAGCACTGTCAACAAATAATGATAATCCAAAACAGGCATCCCGTCCTTTTGATGCAAATAGAGACGGTTTTATCATGGGCGAAGGCGGCGGAGCTCTTGTCTTAGAAGAATATGAAAGTGCAAAAGCTAGAGGTGCTAATATCTATGCTGAGATTATAGGTTTTGGAGAAAGTGGCGATGCTAGTCATATAACAACACCTAGTTTAGACGGTCCATTGCGCGCCATGAAAGCTGCATATGAAATGGCGGGAAAACCTAAAATTGATTATATTAATGCACATGGTACTTCAACGGCAGTCAATGATAAAAATGAAACAGCAGCTATCAAGACGATTTTTAAAGATACTAAATGCCCACCAATAAGTTCAACTAAAGGGCAGATAGGTCATTGTTTAGGTGCTGCTGGAGGTATAGAAGCTGTTATATCGCTTATGGCTATGAGAGATGGAATTATTCCTCCAACAATCAACTACACCACTCCCGATCCCGATTGTGATTTGGATATTGTTCCAAACAAGGCAAGAGCCGCTACGCTGGATGTGGTCATGAGTAATTCTTTTGGGTTTGGCGGTACAAACGGAGTTGCGATTTTTAAGAAACTTTAAGGATGACGCATGGCAACCTATCTTGAATTTGAACAAAAAATTAAGCAGATACAAGAAGATATAGTATCAGCGGAGGTTAGACACGATGATAAAGCTGTAGAGATTTTATCTCAGGATTTAGATAAAGAGGTTGCAAAAACGTATAAAAATTTATCTCCATATCAAAAGCTTCAGCTAGCAAGGCATGCAGATCGCCCATACGCCTTGGATTATATCAATATATTGATGCGTAACCAGTATGAGATTCATGGCGATAGAGAATTTCGTGACGATCCCGCAATTTTATGTTATCTTGGATATATTGGCAACGAAAGAGTTGTGGTAATTGGCGAGCAAAAGGGTAGAGGAACTAAAAATAAGCTAAAAAGAAATTTTGGTATGCCCCATCCAGAGGGCTATCGCAAAGCTTTACGAGCATGCAAGCTTGCTGAAAAATTTAATCTACCGATACTTATGTTCATAGATACTCCAGGTGCATATCCGGGTATCGGCGCTGAAGAGAGAAACCAAAGCGAGGCAATTGCCAGAAATTTACTTGAACTCTCAAAACTAAATACTCAAACTATCTCTATTGTTATAGGCGAGGGCGGCAGCGGTGGAGCACTGGCGATTGGTGTTGCAGACAGATTAGCCATGATGAGATATTCGGTGTTTAGTGTTATCTCACCGGAAGGGTGTTCTGCTATTTTATGGAATGATCCGAAAAAAGTTGAAGTAGCCACAAAAGCTCTAAAAATAACAAGTGAAGATTTAAAATCAGAGGGCTTAATAGATGATGTTGTTGATGAACCGCTAATTGGAGCACATCGGGATAAGATTGGTGCTGCTAAAGCAGTGGGAGATTATTTTTTGGCAGAACTTACAAAATTAAGGTCTATGAGCGATGAAGTTAGGTTGCAACAAAGATATGATAAATTGGTCGGAATTGGTCAGTTTGGCGAGTTAGAGCAGTGAAATTTAGTTTTTTAAAAAAACAACAAAATAGTAACTCAAAAGATAAAAAAATATCTATAGATAAAAAGTATGCTACTATGGAAGAAGTTGAAAATTATTATCAGCAATATTCTCATTATGATTTAAGTAAAATTATAAAAAAGCTTTTTAAGTAAACTTTTCTAGTTGTTTTAAAAGCAACAGTTGAAACTGTTTAAAATCCGGTAAGTTTAATGTTGCTTCTCTTTGTTTTTTACCCCATACAGGTTCGGGAAAGAAAGAATCTTCCTCAAATCTTGCCATAATATGGATGTGTAGATGAGGATGATAATTACCAAATGAAGCTATATTAATTTTTTTGGGATTATAATATTTAAGCATTTGCGTTTCTATTAGCAATGTAACTTCAAATAGCTTTTTTCTTGTCTTGTCATCGCATTGGCTGAGTTCTTTTACGTCAGACTTTGGAAAGATTTTCAACCATGGTATTTCTGCTATTTCTATCTCGATATAAATCATACTATCTTCATAAATTCTCTTGTTCATGTTTTACTCCTGGGCACTTTTATTTATGGTTAAGTCTAACTTAGAAGATGTCCGGCTAGATATCCGCTTGAAAATGACCATTGTAGATTATATCCCCCACAAGGACCATCTAAATCCATTATTTCTCCGCAAAAATAAAGTCCTTTTATAAGTTTGCTTTGCATTGTGCGTGGGTTTATCTCTTTTAGTGAGATGCCGCCTCTAGTAATCATGGCCATTTTAAATCCGTCGTGACCTGTAATATTTAGTGGTGTAGATGCTAAGATTTTAACAAATCCTTCACGTTTTTTACCGCTGATTTTATTAAACTTTACCGATGCATCAATGCCCACTAACTTACACAGTTGGGCAATAACTGATTTTGGTAAAATAGATAGAAGGTTTTGCTCTATATTTGCATCCGGATCTTTAAGATTTTCATTTTTAAAATGATGAATAATATCATCCTCGCTCATCCCTTTTGTAAGATTTGCCACGATAGGCACTTCGCCTAGCTTGCTCAAAATAGGAGTGATTTCGCGGGCAAAATCAAGTACCACAGGACCGCGTATGCCGTTTTTTGTAAAAATGAGATCGCCTACAGCTTTTAGATGCTTATATTTTTTGATATTAACACGCAGCTGGACTTTTGGTAGAGTATCGGCGCGACAGTTAGTGACCCATTCTTCTTTAACTAAAAGTGGCATCATAGCGGGAAATAATTTAGTTACGGTGTGACCTAGCGATAACGCAAGAGCATATCCGTCTCCCTGTGCCCCAAGAGCAGGATAGCCAAGACCCCCTGTTGCTATGATGATATTTTGTGCATGGTAAATACAATTATCTGTTTTTACACCACTTACGTGCAAGTCTTGACTTAGGAGCTCTACCACCTTTTGCGAGCTTTTTATCTCTACATGTAAATTAGTGAGTTCATCTTCTAAAGCAGTTAGTATTGTTTGTGAATTATGTCCGATAGGAAATACATGAAAGCCGTCAGGTGCATGAGTGTCAACCCCAAGTTCTTTAAAAAACTTTATAAGCGCATCATGGCTTAATAGATTGAGGGCTTCAGTCATAAAACGCCCGTTACGACCAAATTTTACCATAAACTCATCATGACCTAAGGTGTTCGTCAAATTGCACCGCCCACCGCCTGTAGCTTTTAGTTTAGCTCCTAATTTTGAGAGCTTTTCCAGTAGTAAAACTTTTTTGCCATCACGTCCCGCTTTTATGGCAGCTATCATCCCAGCTGCGCCTGAACCGACCACGATTACATCATAATTACTCATTGATAACCTTTGTTGGTAAAATTGTACCAAATCTTAATAAAAATGATGATACAAAAAGCACACTATTATATCTCATTGTTCTTGTAGCTTCTGGATATTTTATAGAAGTTGGATATTGCTTTTTAAATCATTGAAATAGTTTCACAAACACCTCACAATCTTTGGCTATACTGCTTTTCATAACGATAAAAAAGGTTAAAGATATGGAAAATCTAAAAACATTTTCTCGAAGGACTTTTCTTAAAGGAATCGCGGCTTCTGCTATTTTGCTCCCCGGAGTACAACTTAGCGCTGATGCAAAAATTATTGGGCGCCAAAAAATACAAAAACTAAGCGGTACAGAATTTTATCTTGCCATTGATAAAACACTTGTCAATGTAACAAAAGAGCCATACTATGCAAAAACAGTTAACGGCATGCTCCCGGGTCCTACACTTATCTGGCATGAAGGAGATGAGATTACTATACATGTAACAAATAATCTTAGCGTATCTTCGTCTATTCACTGGCATGGTATTATACTGCCTTATCAAATGGACGGTGTTCCCGGCATAAGTTTTAGCGGTATTGCTCCCGGGGAGACTTTTACCTATAAATTTACGGTCAATCAAAATGGTACATATTGGTA
>WFMO01000026.1 GCA_015489055.1 Helicobacteraceae bacterium
AAACATCCAATTAATGTTATATTTTCATACAGTAACACTCTTAAAGAATTTACACAATGGTATGTTCAGTTATGGGCTGAATCACTAGGCAAGATAGATAAAGACTCAAAGCATACGGGTCTTACTCCCGTAGGTCATATCGGCGCGGTTGATCAGCACTCATTTTTGCAACTTATCATCGAAGGTCCACGTGACAAAACTGTTACATTCATAAAGATAGACAACTTTGAAAACCCTTTAGATATACCTAAATACACATTGGACTATATCCAAAAAAGCGATTATATAAACGGACATACGTTTAATGAGTTAATTAACGCAGAATGTGACGCAACAATGCAAAGTGTGCATGAACAGGGGATAAATGTTGATATAATTACATTAGATAAAATCAGTGAGGAAAATATCGGCGAACTCATTATGTATTATGAACTACTAACATCAGCTGTCGGCATCATGCTAAACATAAATACATATAATCAAGAAGGCGTTGAACTGGGAAAAAGAATTCTAGTTAAAAAATTTCAAAATTAAATTTAAAAAAGGAAAACAAAATGAAGAAAAAAATTGCAATTAACGGTTTAGGGCGAATAGGAAATCAGGTATTAAGGCACTACATAAACAATCTTCCCAAAGATTGTGAGATAGTAGCGGCAAATACATCAAGCGTTGAAGATGCGGCATATCTCTTAAAATATGATTCTGTGCATAAAACAGCTGACTTTGATATCAAAACCGAGAAAGATAAACTTATCATTGATGGGCATGAGATCACAATAGTAAGCAGTCATAATCCATTGGAATTACCATGGAAAGATCTAGGTATAGATATAGTTCTTGATTGTACCGGGCGTTTTACAGATGGGACATTAGCGGTGCAGCACATTCAAGCAGGTGCAAAAAAAGTGCTCATATCAGCACCTGGGAAAAATGTAGATATGACGATAGTCAAAGGCGTAAATCATAAAGAGTATGACAACGATAAACATCACATCATCTCCAACGCATCATGTACTACAAACTCGTTATCTCCAGTTATGAAAGTATTAGAAGAGAGTTTTGGGGTCGAAAAAGCGATGATTACGACAACACATGCATACACATCATCACAAGTCACAGTCGATAAACGCTCTAAAAAACGCAGGCGAGGTCGTGCTGCAGCTATAAATATCATCCCTACAACAACAGGCGCTGCTATTGCAACAGTTGAAACAATACCTTCTTTAAAAGGCAAAATGGAAGCTATGGCATTACGTGTTCCCGTACCTGATGGTGCGATTACCGAAGTTGTAGCGATTTTAAATAAAAATGTAACAGCCGATGAGGTAAATCAAGCGTTTATTGACGCTTCCGCAGGAGAGTTAAAAGGTATTTTAGAATTTACAAAAGACGAGATAGTCTCATCTGACATCTTAGGAAACTTACACTCATCTATCATTGACGGGCTCTCAACTGCAGTAGTTGGTGATAACATGATAAAAGTCATGGCATGGTATGATAATGAATACGGATATTCTCAACGCTTACTGGAAGTAGCTGATTATATAGCAAGTAAAATGAATTAAAAATTTGCATTAAGCAAAATAAAAAGATATAATAATAAATGAGAAAAGATGGGGGTTTTAGTTCATCTTTAGTATGTTTTACGACAAACTTACTAAGAGTGGTTAAGGCTTTTTCTATTTCGCTGCATCCAATTGGGATGTATTTTTATATATAAGGGTGTTATAATATGGCAGAATTGCTACATGGGACCGTAAAATGGTTCAACGAAGAAAAAGGTTATGGATTTATCCAGCAAGATAATGGCGGAAGTGATTTGTTTGTACATTTTCGTCAAGTAAACAAACAAGGTCCTGGTCGCGTTTCATTAAACGAAGGTCAAGAAGTGACATTTGAGATAGGAGAGGGTCAAAAAGGTCCTCAAGCAGAAAACGTCACACCACTATAAAATATAATATAGATACAAAGTGCCCAAAATAGGCATTTTACTCATGTATCTATATTGTCCTCCCACAATACAGAGATTCCATACTCTTCATCAGTCACGACCCATTTAAAATACTCAGATTTTGTTTTTGTACTGTATAGTTTTACCTTTAACTCTCCTTCGCGAAGAAGAGTTCGAATCTCTTTAGGTGAGATTGATTTTTTATGCCATCTTTGAAGCTGATTTTGAAAAATTCTAAATCGGCATGTAGAATCAGGGGTCAATTCAGCAAAATCGGTCTCATAGTGCCAATGAGCATTTGAGCATGCGTACAGCTTTAATGCTTTACCTTGAACCTGTATATCCCTTGCTTCTATGCTTCCATCTTTGCAATATGGGCAATTGCCTAAAATTTGTATCAACTCTTTCCTTCAAAATGATATAATTACATTAAATTTATAATTATACACAAGGATATCTAATGGGACAAACTATCACTGAAAAAATCTTTTCCGCTCATATCGGTCACAAAGTATTTGCGGATGAGATTATTCGCTCTAAGATAGATATGATTATAGGCAACGATATAACAACTCCTATATCAATCAAAGCTTTTGAAGATAGTGGGGCAAAAAAATTGGCAAACCCGGATGGCTTTTCCATAGTGCTAGATCATTTTATACCCGCCAAAGATATAGCAAGCGCAAATCAAGCGCGGGTAAGCCGGGATTTTGCTAAAAAATACCAACTAAAAAATTATTTTGATGAAAAAGATATGGGTATAGAACATGCGCTTTTACCGGAAAAAGGGCTTATTGTACCCGGTGATGTCATTATAGGTGCAGACAGTCATACTTGTACTCACGGTGCATTAGGTGCTTTTTCAACAGGAATGGGTTCAACCGACTTGGCGTTTGCCATGATCACCGGAGGCAACTGGTTTAAAGTGCCACAATCTATAAAAGTAGTCTTATCAGGTAAGCCCGGACAATATACAACAGGCAAAGATATTATTCTTGAAATTATAAGACGTATCGGTGTTGATGGAGCTCTTTATAAAACACTTGAATTTACAGGCAGCACTTTAAAATACCTCAGCATGGATGATAGATTTTCAATGTGTAACATGGCTATTGAAGCCGGTGCAAAAAGTGGAATTATTGCCGTTGATGAAGTAACACAAGAATTTTTAAAAGATAAAAAACTTGCACGCGAATCTAAGCTTTACTATTCAGATGAAGATGCTAAATATTCACAAATACTTGAAATTGATGTTGCAAATCTTGCTCCTGTAGTCGCGTATCCGTTTTTACCATCAAACGGACATGCCGTAACACATGCGCAGTCATTAAAAATCAAAATTGATCAGTCCTTTATAGGTAGCTGTACAAACGGCAGATTAAGTGATCTTAAAGTAGCAGCAGAGATACTAAAAGGCAAAAGAGTGCATCCTGATGTACGCCTCATCGTCACACCTGCAACCCAAAAGATATTACGCGAAGCTACAAAACTCGGATACATAGATATTTTAATAGACGCCGGCGCGGTTGTAAGCAACCCAACATGCGGGGCATGCCTTGGCGGATATATGGGGATACTCGGGGATGAAGAGGTCGCTATCTCGACAACAAATAGAAATTTTGTCGGCAGAATGGGCAGCAGAAGCTCTAAAGTATATCTTGCAAACGCTGCTGTAGCGGCAATATCTGCAATTACCGGCTATATAACAGACCCTAGGCAATAATAAAATGATAGACATCCCATGCGTAATTTTTACAGGCGGCAAAAGCTCACGCATGGGAGAAGATAAAGCCTATTTAAAATTTACAAAAAACCAAACTCTTTTACAATATCAATATGAGCGGTTAAAACAGATATTTAAGCATGTATATATCTCATGTAAACAACAAAATCCCTCTATATTTAAAACACAAAATATCTTTGATGTTGATGGCGATGTATATGCACCCACTGTTGGTTTTATCAGCG
>WFMO01000027.1 GCA_015489055.1 Helicobacteraceae bacterium
CAAGATCACATTGAAGTCACTCACCATATACCAGGTTGTCCACCACAGCCGGATGAAATTATTAAAGAATTATTAAAGTTTTTAAAAAAAATATAGTTTCTCTTAATTTTATTAATTGTATAATCTTTGAAAATTCTTTAAAAAAGATTATACAAATGAAAATAATTTTAATTTTACTTATATTTGGTACTTATATTTTTTCATCTAAATTGCCAGACAACTGCATGTTATGCCATAAAAATACGACTCCTATGGACAGATATCATCCATATAGTAGATTTGGATGCGCGTCATGTCATGGCGGAGATAAATATGCCACAACAATGGATAGTGCCCATCAAGGCATGGTGCTAAATCCAAGCAGATTAGGTCATGCTAAGATATTTTGTGGTAAATGTCATAAAAATATCATAAAAAGGGTCAACTCCTCAATTATGAATAATATGCATGGTATTTTCGATGTACTTAGATATCAATTTCTTGAAACTAAAACCATCCGACACACAAAAGGAATATACTTTGTAAAAAATATTCCCACGCAAAAACAAACATTAGCCGAGAGTCATTTTTCGAAGATGTGCGCGGCATGTCATATAAATCAAAATGAAAAAATCTTTAAAACCAATAGAAAAAGAGGCGGGGGATGTGTTGATTGTCATAGAATAAGCGGTGCTAAAGAGATTAAAATTTTAAACAATAAACTAACGCTTATCCATCCGAAACTCTCTACCAAAATACCGTCAAAAAACTGTTTAAAGTGTCATAATAGGTCAAATCGTATCGGATTGTCTTATTTTGGTAAATTTGAAAGTGAAGGTTACGGAACTCCCTATCATAACGGTAAATTGACGCACAGAGAGGGTCGCGATAGATTTTATTATAACTTGCCTGCCGATATTCACCACAAAATAGGAGGTCTTGATTGTATTGACTGTCATACTCAAACAGGAGTTATGGGTGATGGAAAATATCACAATCATATGGAGGGCGCGGAAGATATAAGCTGCAGGGATTGTCACAGTCCCAAATTTGAATCATCTTCTAAATCCTATCTAACTGATATGTTAATAACGCTAAACCACAATCTGCCTTATCCAAAGGAGGTTGCGGTAACTTCAAAAAAAGATACACCGATATACAACTTACAAAAAAATGGAAAAACTATCACTTTTTACAGAAAAAGAGACGGCAAAGCGTTTAAAATGCCTGTATTAAACAATGCACCTTATCACGCAGAAGCTATACATCAAAAATTAGCCTGCTCTGCATGTCACAGTAGCTGGATACCTAGCTGCTACGGCTGTCACGAGGTATATTTCAAAGATGCCAAGCAGTATGACTGGATTAAGCATAAAATGACAAAAGGCAACTGGATGGAGCTCAGAAGCTATCTTAGATATGAATCTCCGACTCTGGCTGTTGGGTACAATAAAAAAATTATGCCTGCAGCTCCGGGATGTCAGGTGATAACTACTATATACGGTAAAACAAAATATGGCAAGACAACCTTAAAACATGCTTTTCATTCTTTTGCTTACGCGGCTTGGGATCCTCACACTACGCAGCTAAAAAGCAGAACCTGCATAGATTGTCATTTTAATCCCCGAACATTAGGGCTTGGTGCAGGTATCTTAAATCTTAAAAATAATAAGATAACTTTTACTCCATTTTATAAATCTAAAAAAAACGGTCTTCCTATTAGCTATCCGATAGATGCGCTAATATCAAAAACTGGCAAACAGCATCAGACATTTTCAAGAAAATACGCCAGAGGATTCAATAAAAAAGAGGTCTATAAGATAATAGAAGCTTATAAATGTATCATCTGTCATAATAGCTGGAATGATAAAATATATAAAAATTTTAAAAAATCAAAAAAACTTTTTTATAGTGGAAAAACAGTATGTTATAAAGAGATATTTGGAAATAAAAAATGATTAAAAAACTTATGATTTTATCTATATTGATGTTACATGTGGTGTATGCAAACAATTGTCTTAAGTGTCATCAAAACAAAATGTGGCAGCTAAAGCACTCGCTTCATTACACACTAAAAGATGCTATAAATATCACAAGAGATACGTGGGGCGTCAAAGAGAGTAATGTTACGCTTCAAACTCTTCCCGAGCCAAAAGCAGTTGTTACAAAACCCGCGGATTTGGTAGATGACTTTTTACGGAGAAAATGTCTAAGATGTCATCTGCAAAGCAGACAGATAAATAAAACAGGCAATATCTGTTTAGCCTGCCATAATCGCCACTTTAACAGATATGATGCAAAAAAAGCTATTGCGCCCATGAGTAAATGCCTTAAATGTCATAACAATGAATATATCGGAACTGATTATATGGGACTTTTTCCGCATGATTATGATCAATCATACAGATCACCTATTATGAAAAATGGGGATTATCCAAATACAAAGTATGGAATTGATCAACATCATTTAATAAGCGATATACATTATAAAAAAGGATTAACCTGCATAGATTGTCATAATAAAAATCATGTAAAACCGGGGCAAGGGTGGGATGGTACGGTAAGCTGTACTTCTTGTCATAAACATTTATCAAAAAAATATCATAAAAGTTATCATAAAAATATATCTTGTAGCGCATGTCACAGCTCCTGGAGCGGAGATAGTTATGAATTAAATGTTTTAAGAGATGATACAGCTAGTTATAAACAATGGAGCAGACTTACTATGCAAGAAGATCCATACCTGCAAAAATTTCTGCAAAAAGCTCTTAAAGAAAATCCGCCACCTCAGCCTATGATGCCGGATTATATCGACAATAAACTAAAACCGGGCATTTGGTACAGTGGATGGCTCTTTAGAAGATGGGAAAATTTTTATCTCATAAACGGCAATAACGATAAAGTTATAATCGCAAGACCAATGTATCAATACAAGATAAGCTATAAAGATAAAAACGGCAAAATGGTGCTAAATAATGTCTCTAAACTAAACAATGGCACTCCTATACAGGTGTTTTTACCATACATGCCCCACACCATAACCAAGCAGGCTAAATCATGTGAGATGTGTCATGATAATCCGCTATTACAGATAAACGCTCGTAAAAATGTTATTTTATCAAACATCTTAATTCCAAAGCGAATCGTAGGCGGATACTTTTTAACAAATAAGCAGATACAACAATTACATTCTAAAAAATATAAACTAATAAGAGCCAAAATGCTGTTTTTAAACAAAATACAAAGCAACTAGCTTATCAAGCACCTCTAGCACTTCCGGTTCATCAGTTAGTGACTCAACTATTGAGTGTCTGCATGCTTGAAGTGGATCAAATCCATCTACGATTAATTTTGCGGCATATACAAGAAGTCTTGTTGAGAGAGTTTCTTGTATCTCATTGTCGCCTAAATTTCTAATCTTGAGTGCAATATCAACCAGCATATCTGCCATCTGCTTATCTATACCGCTTTCTTGCATGATAATTTTACTTTCAACTTCTGCTTTTGGATAATCAAAGCTAAGAGCTATAAACCTCTGTTTTGTACTTGGTTTCATACCTTTCATGATATTTTGATA
>WFMO01000028.1 GCA_015489055.1 Helicobacteraceae bacterium
ATCTGAGAGAGGGCCATATAAAAGCTGCATAGCGGCATATGCCAATAAATACACGGTCATTGACTGCTGTACCGCTGTATATGTTACATGTAGATCATGCGCTATTGCGGGCAACGATGGTGTATATTCCGTATCTCCAAAAGGTCCTACGGAGGTCATGAGTATCAATATCCAAAGTGCAGGCATGTTACGGCGAAAAACGGATGAGCGTAATAAATTCATATGCCTATTTTAGCATAATCTTACACACTGTAGCTGTAACAGCTAAGTGTGTGCAATATCAGTTTATAGTTTATAATCTATATTTGGCTTAAGCGGTGCTTTTGGGGGTTTTGGCGTAGAAGATGTTGATGCGGGTATCTTAGGATACGCAAGAGCAGGTCTTTTTCCGGTCAATGATTTAAAAAACTCTTTGATGAGGTGAGCTTGTTTATTTGTTACTTTTATACCTAACTGTATGCGCCCCATCTCTTTTATCGCACCTGTTATGGTTTTTTCTGCACCGTTATGAAAATATGGGGCTGTCTCTAAAATATTTCTTAGTGTCGGTACTTTTACAAGACCGTTTTTATTGCCTTTAAAGTTTCCTATATTTGCAAATTTATATTTTGCATATATACCAAAAGGCTGCATCTCTCCACCTAAGTTTATACCGTTATGGCAACTAACACATCCTAATTTTATAAAAGTTTTTAGTCCTTTTTTCTGTATAGGAGTTAAGGCATTTTTATCACCGTTTAAAAATTTATCATAAGGTGCGGGCGTAACTAGAGTTCTCTCAAATGATGCGATAGTATCAGCTACGAGGATAAAAGTTATCTTTTTATTGCCATATGCTTTTTGAAATTCTTTTTTGTATTGGGGGATAGATGTCACTACTTGTACTACATGAGTTTTAGTAGCTGCCATCTCAAACGGAGTCTGAAGAGGTCCTTGCGCCTGAGCTTCAAGATTTTTAGCTCTGCCGTCCCAAAACTGTCGTTTGTTAAAAACTGCATTATACACGGTAGGTGAGTTTAAATGATGGATATTATGTCGCCATTTATTACCGATTGCATCAGGCAGTCCATCAGCACCGTATAACCCTATATGGTGACAAGCATTGCAGCTTAAATGCTCACTTCCAGAGAGCCTAGGATCAAAATACAACTGTTCTCCAAGATGTACCTTTGCTTTAGTTATCGGATTTTTTGGATTATTGATAAGCTTGAATAAAGCTTTTTTGTTTGACGGAATCGGTTTTAGTCCCGCCTGTTTTGCCTCATGCATAAGCGATGACGCCATAAGTGATACTGCTATTAAACCGCTAAGAGCTACAGATTTCATTTTTTTCCTTTTTAGACAATAATTTTTTTCTTTTGAAATTATATATCCTTAATGCTTAAAAGAAAATTTTTATCGTTAGATATATTGTATAAAATAACTTATTGATTTATGAATACTGTAGTGATTTTTTTTATTTTTACTTTAATGGTTTTGGCACTGAGGACACAGACCGCTGAAAATTAATGTACTTTCATGTAACTTGTAGCCGCTTTTTTGGCTGACTTCTTTTATAAGTGTGTCTGTATCTAACGACAAATCGATACAGCTACCGCATTTTTGGCATAAAAGGTGAGCATGGGGGGCTTGGATAAGTTCATATTTTGGCTTTGTATTTGGAAGTTTTAGCTCCAAAATAATATTTGAATTAAGCATTATGTGAAGATTTTTATACAAAGTTGCAAGAGATATAGATGGAAAACTTTGGATTATTTTGCTAAAGAGACCATCTATATCAATGTGACCGCTTTGATGCATGATAGATAATATTTCAAGCCTCTGTGGAGTTGCTTTTAGGTTGTGCTGTTTTAAAAGTGATACATAATTCATGCTTGCAATTATATCGTTTTTTATTTTTTGTAATATAAATCTATATTTAAATAAGTAAAAATAATTATTATCTAAGCTGAGTATTTTTAGAGTTTATGAAGTGATCTTAATAATCGCGTGTGTAAAAAGTGCGCCGTCTATCCCCTGATATGCCAATTCTTCAATCTGCCCTTCATCTGTTATAAGAGCTAATATCTTAGCATCAAAAAGATATTCGTTTGCAATTTGCTGAGCATTTTTAGCATATTGCGCATCCACTGTGATATAAGCTGCTTCTAAATTTTCAGCATATATAAGCTCTGTAACACTGTTTACATGTAAAGCAAATCTTATCCCATTTTTAGCGCAATGCTTTATGATATCTAGATTTTCTTCATTAAAAAAAATATATACCGTACTCTTTGGAGGCGTTTTGGAGATAGCTTGGATGGCGTCAATATGATACAGCTCTTCGCTGTCGATAAACCTATGACCTATCAATATCATCGTTTTTTCTCTAAGCACTCTTTTGAGCAGTAGTATTTACCATTTGATAAAATAGCCTCATCAATGGAGACAAAAATATGACATTCATCGCATTGGACCATATCATTGCTTTGCAGATTTTCTTTATTGTCTGTTTTAGAGCTACCGTTAAGGGTGGGCTTTTGAATAAAATATTTATACACAAGATAAACCACTCCAACGACCAACAACCATTTAAACATTTTTATCTCCCTTGACACTGTTTATCAATAAATAGTGTCTTTTTTTGGTTTTGATAATTTCATAATTGTATTTTTTATTAACTTCATTATATACATTTTCACCTTTAAAAAACAGCAGTTTTGTATTTTGGTGGCTTAGAGGCAG